>NZ_JAQMYQ010000013.1:0-121728 GCF_028369275.1 Mitsuaria sp. RG | reverse complement strand
GCCCATGGCTGGCTGTTGCAGCCAGCCACGGGCGACGTTACGCAGACCTGAAACACTAGCGAGGAACGGATTGTGGGTGGTCGACAGTGCTTCCCAAATCCGCGTAGGACGTTTCTCTGATTTTCCCTTTAAGGGCTATTTGGCAGCATTCGCTTACAGTTCTTGGGAGAACCTGCCTGAGGATGCCCCATGCCCGAAGCCCGCGAGCAGATCGACGCCCGCATCGCCAGCCTTGTCGACTGGCGTGGTCCGCGCCTGGCCCGGCTCAGGGCGCTGATCCACCAGGCCGACCCGCAGGTGGTCAAGGAAGTGAAGTGGCGGGGCGTGCCGGTGTGGTCCCATGCCGGCATCCTGTGTACCGGGGAGAGCTACAAGGACAAGCTCAAGTTGACCTTCGCCCAAGGCGCGCGCCTGCACGACCCGGCCGGGCTGCTCAATGCCAGTCTCAAGGGCGACACCGCGCTGGCGTTCAACCTGGGTCAGTCCTGAAAGGCCTTGCGGGGGAGCAGCCGAGCGTCACACCGCCCGGGCGTTGAGCAGGCGCACGCCCAGGCCGATGAACAGCGCGCCGGTGGCGCGCTTGAACCAGGCGGCCAGGGGCGAAGCCTTCAGGCGCAGGCCGAAGCGCCAGGCGGTGAAACAGTAGAAGGAATGCACCAGGCAGACGATCAGCGAGCCGCTCAGGTACATCGCCGCGAACTGGCCGAAAATCGGTCGCCCGGGCTCGAGGAACTGCGGCAGGAAGGCGCAGAAGAACACCAGGGTCTTGGGATTGCTCACCGAGACCAGGAAGGCCTCCACGGCGATCCGCCATTGCGTCTGGGGTGGGGTCGCGACCACCTGGGTCGCCGGGGCGGCGGGGCCTCCTTTACTCAGCAACTGGCGCAGGCCTAGGTAGATCAGGTAGCCGGCGCCGGCCAGTTTCAGCACCAGGAACGCCGTGGGCAGCGAGATCAGCAGGGCGCCCACGCCCATCGCCACGGCGGTGATCGTCAGCAGTTGCGCGGTGAGGTTGCCGAACAGGGTCATGCCCATGCCGGAGGGGCCGTAGCGCAGGGCGTTGCGCACGGTCAGCAGGACGTTGGGGCCGGGGATCAGCGAGGTGAGCAGGTAGGCGAAGGAGAAGGTCAACCAGAGGTGCAGGGCCATGGGAGCGCGTCCTTTGCGCGGGGAAAATCGAACAATGCCAGCAATCGGGGCGGGCCGCCATGGGGGGGCTTGCGGACACATGAACTGTCGATCTGCTGGGGACAGCGTGGGAGCGGCGGTGCGCCGATGCGACGGGCCCCGCGAACACCCGCGAAGCGGGTGCCAGGGATTGCGCAACCTTCATCGCGGGGCAAGCCCGCTCCCACGTTCTATGCTCTACGTCCCAGACCTAGACCTGGGTGTCAGCGTGGCAGGCGCCCGCTGACGAAGTGCGCCACGTCGTTGAACCCAGGCGTCGAGGCATGGCCCGGTGTCACCAGCGAGTCGATGAACGCTTCGTCCTCCGCCGTGATCTTCACCTCCAGCGCGCCGGCATAGGTGTCCCACTGCGCCTCGGTGCGTGGTCCGACGATGGCCGAGCTGACCAGGCGGTTGTTCAGCACCCAGGCGATGGCGAACTCGACGATGCCCACGCCCTTGGCCTCGGTGTAGGCATGGATCTTCTGGGCGATGGCCAGCGACTCCTGGCGCCATTCCACCTCCATGATGCGCTTGTCCTGGCGGCCGGCGCGGCTGCCTTGGTCCGGGGTCGAGCCGGGCGCATACTTGCCGCTGAGCACGCCGCGGGCCAGCGGGCTGAACGGCACCACGCCCAGGCCATGGTAGGCGGCGGCGGTCAGTTGCTCGGGTTCGGCCTGGCGGTTGACGATGTTGTACAGCGGCTGGCTGACCACAGGCTTGGCCACGCCGAGTTTCTCCGCCAGGTTGCAGATCTCGGCGATGCGCCAGCCACGGAAGTTGGACACGCCCCAGTAGCGGATCTTGCCCTGGGCCAGCAGGTCGCCGATGGCGCGCACGGTCTCTTCCAGGGGGACCGAGTGGTCCTCGCGGTGCAGGTAGTAGATGTCCAGGTAGTCGGTGCCCAGGCGCGTGAGGCTGGCCTCAATGGCATTGAACAGGTGCTTGCGCGACAGGCCGCTGCGGTTCGGCACGCCATCGACCGGGCCGTAGCCGGCCTTGGAGGCGATGATCCAGTCGTGGCGGTTGCGCGCCACCGCCTCGCCGACGATCTCCTCGGAACGGCCGCCGTTGTAGACGTCGGCGGTGTCGACGAAATTGATGCCCTGGTCCCAGGCCTTGTCGATGATGCGCAGCGAGTCTTCGGTGCCGGTCTGCTCACCGAACATCATGCTGCCCAGGGTGATGGCCGAGACGTGCAGGCCGGAGCGGCCGAGGGGGCGGTAGATCATTGCAGATAATCCTTTTCTGACGCCTTGAGAGGGGTTTCCCTCTTTTACACAGTTCCGCCCGGCATTGAAAGCGTGCGGCGGGCGCCGTTTCACTCCGCCCAGGCATCGATCAGATCACGCGCCTCGCGGCTCGACAGCGGCCGTTTCAGCCGCTGCGACAGCACCGCCATGGCCCGCGCGTGGCCCTTGGCGATCACCGCCTCGACCTGGTCGTCCAGGCACTGCAGGGCGATGAAGTCGCCCTGTTCCGGGGTGCCGACGTACTCGATGCGGTTCCAGCCGCTGGCATGCCCGAGCACTTCGTAGGTGCGCCCGTGCTGGTAGGTCCAGAAGAACGGCACGTCGTCGTAGCGGCGGCGCTCGCCGAGCATGTTGGCGGCGGCGATCACCCCATGCTGCTGGGCCAGGCGCCAGTGCTCGATGCGCACCGGGCGTCCGGCCAGGGGGAAGGTGGCGATATCGCCGGCCGCCCACAGGCCGTCGGCGACCTGCAGGTGGGCGTCCACCGTCAGCGAACGGTCCTCGGCCAGGGGCAGGTCGTGCAGGTAGCCGGTGGCCGGGCTGACGCCGGTGCCGAGCAGCACCAGCGGGGTTTGCAGGCGCTCGCCATTGGCCAGCAACACGGCCTCGACCCGCTCCCGGCCTTCGAAGCCGCTCACCTCGGTCGGCCCGTGGAATACCACGCCCTTGCGTTCATGCAGCTCGCGCAGGGTCTGGCCGATGCGCTCGCCCAGCTGCCGGGCCAGCGGGATGGCGTGGCGCGTGACCACATGCACCTGCAGGCCGTACTTGCGCAGGGCGCTGGCGGCCTCCAGGCCGATGAAACCATCGCCGACGATCACCACCGGCTGGCCTGGTTCTGCCAGGTCGAGCAGTTGCGCGGCATCCGTGCGCGAGCGCAGCACGCAGATGCCGGGCAACTGCACGCCGGGGAGTTCGGGGCGCCTGGGCTTGCCGCCGGTGGCCAGCAGGGCGGCGTCGTACTTCAGCTTCTGGCCGTCGGCCAGGGTGATCAGGCGCTTGCCGGCATCCAGGGCGCGCACCTTGCCGTGCAGGCGCTGCAGTTGGCCGCGGCGCAGGGCGTCCGGGGCCAGCAGGGTCGGCACTTCGTCCACCGGCATCTGCCCGGCGATGACGAACTTGCTCAGGGCGGTGCGATCGTAGGCGTTCGGCTGTTCCTGGTCGATCCACAGCAGGCGCCCGGCAAAGCCATGCTCGAGCAAGGTGGCAATGGCGGCCGAGCCGGCGGCGCCGGCGCCCACCACGACGAAGGTGCGGGCGTCGCTGTGGCGCGGCGGCGCTGTCTCGGGCAGCGACTGGTCGTCGACCCAGACCTGGCCGTCCTTGAGCTCTACGGCATGGCGGCGCAGGCCGGTCAGGGCCGGCGGCTCGCAGACCGCGCCCTCGTCGACGGCAAAAGCGGCCTTGTGCCAGGGGCAGACCAGCAGCCCGCCACAGACCGCGCCTTCTTCCAGGGGCGCGCCCTCATGCGGGCAGTTGGCCTGGTAGGCCTTCACCAACTCGCCCTGGCGCACCAGGACGATGTCCTCGGTGCCGGCCTGGACGCGCAGGGGGCGGTGTTCCTCGAGCTGGTCGAGGCTGGCCACGGCGTGCAGGGTCATGGCGGATCTCCTCAGGCGTTGTGTTTCATTTGACGCCTGCCATGGGCCAGGACTGCGACGAGCCGACGATCGGAGGTGGCCATTACAACTTTTCACAAAAACTTCAAATGAGACTAAATTGACTCAAAACGAATGTGTAAGTACCATTCGCGCCAATTTTAGTTAACGGCTCGGGTGAGTTCATGAGCAATTTGCGTGCAATTGGGATGGTCAGCTGGCTGGCGGTAGCCGTGGCCCTGGCCGGCTGCGGAGCGGCCGACGAACAGCAGGCCGCCGCTGAAACGGCGTTTCCGGTGGAAATCGTGACCGTGTCCGCCGAGCCACTGGCCCTGGCCTCGACCTTGCCAGGTCGGGTCGAGCCGATGCGGGTGGCCGAGGTGCGTGCGCGGGTGGCCGGCATCGTCCTGCACAAGCGTTTCGAGGAAGGTGCCGACGTCAAGGCCGGCGATGTGCTGTTCCAGATCGACCCGGCGCCGTTCAAGGCCGCCCTGGCCCGCGCCGAGGCCGACCTGGCCCGGGCCCAGGCCGTGCAGCACGAAGCCCAGGCGCGGGTAAAACGCTATGCGCCGCTGGTGAAGATCGAAGCGGTGAGCCAGCAGGACTTCGACAGTGCCACCGCCGAGCTGCGCAGCGCCCAGGCCGCCGTGCGTTCGGCCCAGGCCGACGTGCAGACCGCGCGCCTGAACCTGGGCTATGCCACGGTCACCGCGCCGATCTCCGGGCGCATCGGTCGCGCCCTGGCCACCGAAGGCGCGCTGGTCGGGCAGGGCGATGCCACGCTGATGGCGCGCATCCAGCAGCTCGATCCGATCTACGTCGACTTCACCCAGTCCGCCGCCGACGCCCTGCGCCTGCGCCAGGCCCTCAAGGACGGCGCCCTCGGTGGCGGCGACGACAAGGCGCTGACGGCCCAGGTGGAAGGCACCGACTACCAGCGGCAGGGCGCGCTGATGTTCACCGACGTGGCGGTCGACCGCGGCACCGGCCAGGTCACCCTGCGCGGGCGCTTCGACAATGCCGACGGCATTCTCCTGCCGGGCATGTATGTGCGCGTGCGCACCCCGCAGGGCACCGACCAGCAGGCCATCCTGGTGCCGCAGCGGGCGGTGCAGCGTGGCAGCGACGGCGAGGCGCGGGTGATGGTGGTCGGCACCGGCAACCTGGCCGAGGCGCGCAGCGTGCGCACCGGCGTGATGCAGGGTTCGCGCTGGCAGATCGTCGAAGGCCTGCGCGGCGGTGACCAGGTCATCGTCGGCAGTCCGGCCGGCCTGGCCCCGGGCATGCCTGTGGTGGCGGCGCAGGCGCAGCCGGTCGCGGCGAAATAAGGCGAGGGTAGCGAGATGTCCAAGTTCTTCATCAATCGGCCGAACTTCGCCTGGGTCGTGGCGCTGTTCATTTCCCTGGCCGGCCTGCTGGTGATCCCGGCGTTGCCGGTGGCCCAGTACCCCAGCGTGGCACCGCCACAGATTTCCATCACCGCCAGCTACCCGGGCGCTTCGGCCAAGGTGCTGGTGGAGTCGGTGACCAGCATCATCGAGGAGTCGCTCAACGGCGCCAAGGGCCTGCTGTACTACGAGTCCACCAACAACTCCAACGGCGTCGCCGAGGTGCTGGTGACCTTCGAGCCCGGCACCGAGCCGGACATGGCCCAGGTCGACGTGCAGAACCGCCTGAAGCAGGCCGAGGCACGCATGCCCCAGGCCGTGCTGACCCAGGGCCTGAAGGTGGAGCAGGCCAGTTCCGGCTTCCTGCTGATCTACGCCCTGACCAGCAAGGCCGGCGACCGTGGCGACACCACGGCCCTGGCCGACTACGCCGCGCGCAACATCAACAACGAACTGCTGCGCGTGCCGGGCGTGGGCAAGCTGCAGTTCTTCGCCTCCGAAGCGGCCATGCGGGTCTGGGTCGATCCGCAGAAGCTGGTGGGCTATGGCCTGTCCATCGACGACATCAACAACGCCATCCGTGGCCAGAACGTCCAGGTGCCGGCCGGCAGCTTCGGCAGCACGCCGGGTGCCAGCGAACAGGAGCTGACCGCGACCCTGGCGGTGCAGGGCACCCTCGATACTCCCGAGGCCTTCGCCGGCATCGTCCTGCGCGCCAACCCGGACGGCTCCAGCGTGCGCCTGGGCGATGTCGCGCGCCTGGCCATCGGCAGCGAGAACTACAACCTGTCCTCGCGCCTGGACGGCCACCCGGCCGTGGCCGGCGCGGTGCAGCTGGCGCCCGGTGCCAACGCCATCCAGACCGCGATGCTGGTCAAGGAGCGCCTGGCCGAGCTTGCGCAGTTCTTCCCCGAGGGCGTCGAGTACTCGGTGCCCTACGACACCTCGCGCTTCGTCGACGTGGCCATCGAGAAGGTCATCCACACCCTGATCGAAGCCATGGTGCTGGTGTTCCTGGTGATGTTCCTGTTCCTGCAGAACGTGCGCTATACCCTGATTCCGTCGATCGTGGTGCCGGTGTGCCTGCTGGGCACGCTGATGATCATGAAGCTGCTCGGCTTCTCGGTGAACATGATGACCATGTTCGGCATGGTGCTGGCCATCGGCATCCTGGTGGACGACGCCATCGTGGTGGTGGAGAACGTCGAGCGGCTGATGGCCGAGGAGGGCCTGTCGCCGGTGGACGCGACCATCAAGGCGATGGGGCAGGTGTCCGGGGCGATCATCGGCATCACCCTGGTGCTGGCGGCGGTGTTCCTGCCGCTGGCGTTCATGTCCGGTTCCGTGGGGGTGATCTACCAGCAGTTCTCGGTGTCGCTGGCGGTGTCGATCCTGTTCTCCGGCTTCCTCGCCCTGACTTTCACCCCGGCGCTGTGCGCCACGCTGCTCAAGCCGGTGCCCCATGGCCACCATGAGAAGGGCGGTTTCTTCGGTGCCTTCAACCGCGCCTTCGCCCGCGTGACCGAGCGCTACTCGGTAATGAACAGCGCCCTGGTGGCCCGCGCCGGTCGCTGGATGCTGGCCTACGTCGGCATCCTGGTGGTGCTCGGTTATTCCTACCTGCGTCTGCCGGAAGCCTTCGTGCCTTCGGAGGACCTGGGTTACAGCATTGTCGACGTGCAACTGCCGCCGGGCGCCAGCCGGGTGCGTACCGACCACACCGCCGAGGCGCTGGAGCAATTCCTGATGTCCCGCGAGGCGACGGCCAGCTCGTTCATCGTCAGCGGCTTCAGCTTCTCGGGCCAGGGCGACAATGCCGCGCTGGCGTTCCCGACCTTCAAGGATTGGTCCGTGCGCGGCCCCGAGCAGTCGGCCGAGGCGGAAACCGCCGCCATCAACGCCCAGTTCGCGGCCAATGGCGACGGCACCATCACGGCGGTCATGCCGCCGCCGATCGATGGCCTGGGCAACTCGGGCGGTTTCGCCCTGCGCCTGATGGACCGTGGCGGCCTGGGCCGCGAAGCACTGCTGGCGGCCCGCGACCAGCTGCTGGCCCGTGCCAACGGCAACCCGGTGATCCTCTACGCGATGATGGAAGGCCTGGCCGAGGCACCGCAGCTGCGCGTGCAGATCGACCGCGAGAAGGCCCGCGCCCTGGGCGTGAGCTTCGAAACCATCAACAGCACCCTGGCCACCGCCTTCGGTTCGGCGGTGATCAACGACTTCACCAACGCCGGGCGCCAGCAGCGCGTGGTGGTGCAGGCCGAACAGGGCGAGCGCATGACCCCGGAAAGCGTGCTGCGCCTGTATGCCCCTAATGCCGCAGGCGAGCAGGTACCGTTCAGTGCCTTCGTCACCACCAAGTGGGAAGAGGGCCCGGTGCAGCTGGTGCGCTACAACGGCTATCCGTCGATTCGCATCGCCGGTGACGCCGCGCCCGGCCACAGCACCGGCCAGGCGATGGCCGAGATGGAGCGCCTGGTCAGCGAGCTGCCGCCTGGCATCGGCTATGCCTGGACGGGCCTGTCGTACCAGGAGAAGGTCTCCAGCGGCCAGGCCACGGCCTTGTTCGCCCTGGCCATCCTGGTGGTGTTCCTGCTGCTGGTGGCGCTGTACGAAAGCTGGGCGATCCCGCTGACGGTGATGCTGATCGTGCCGATCGGCGCCCTGGGCGCGGTGTGGGCGGTGATGCTCACCGGCCTGCCCAACGATGTGTACTTCAAGGTCGGCCTGATCACCATCATTGGTCTTGCGGCGAAGAACGCGATCCTGATCGTCGAGTTCGCCAAGGAGCTGTGGGAGAAGGGCTACAGCCTGAGCGACGCCGCCATTGAAGCCGCGCGCCTGCGTTTTCGTCCGATCGTGATGACCTCCATGGCCTTCATCCTCGGCGTGGTGCCGCTGGCCATCGCCAGCGGCGCCGGCGCGGCCAGCCAGCGCGCCATCGGTACCGGGGTGATCGGCGGCATGCTCAGCGCCACCTTGCTGGGCGTGGTGTTCGTGCCGATCTGTTTCGTATTCGTGCTGAAGCTGCTCAAGCGCAAGCCGGCCCCCGTGCAACACGCTGTCGAGGTGACCAAGTGATGCTCATGCGCAATCTTGCAATTCCGTTCGCGCTGGCCGTCACCTTGGCCGGCTGCTCCATGGCGCCGACCTACCAGCGCCCCGAGGCACCGGTGGCGACCGCGTGGGGCGATGCCGCCGGCCACCACGGCAAGTCGGTGGAGCAACTGGACTGGCAGGCGTTTATCGTCGACCCGTCCCTGCGCCAGCTGGTGGGTACCGCGCTGGACAACAACCGCTCGCTGCGCCAGACCTTGCTGGATATCGAGCAGGCCCGCGCGCAGTACCGCATCCAGCGCGCCGACCGGGTGCCGGGCTTGAATGCCGGGGCCTCCGGCAACCGTCAGCACCTGGCGGCCGACTTGTCGAGCAATGGCCGCGAGGGTGTAAGCAGCACCTACCAGGTGGGTTTGTCGCTGCCGGAATACGAGGTGGACCTATTCGGTCGGGTCAAGAGCCTGAGCGACGCGGCTCTGGAGCAGTACCTGGCCACTGAGGAAGTTGGCCGCGCCGCGCGCATTGCCCTGATCGCCGATGTCAGCCAGGCCTACCTGACCCTGGACGGCGCCGAGCGGCGCCTGGCGCTGACCCGCCAGACCCTGGCCAGCCGCGAGGACTCGCTGGCCCTGGTCGGCCAGCGGCGCACTGCTGGCACGGCCACGGCGCTGGATCACCAGGAAGCACTGGGGCTGGTCGAGCAGTCGCGGGCCGAGCTGGAAGGCATCGTGCGCGAGCAGCGCCAGGCCTACAACGCCCTGGTGTTGCTGCTGGGCAGCGCGGACGCGGCCAGGGCGATCCCGGCCGAGCGCGGCGAGGCGCCGCTGGTCCTGCCGGACATCGCCCCGGGCGCGCCGTCGGCGCTGCTCGAGCGCCGCCCGGACATCCTCGCCGCCGAGCACCGGCTGCGGGCGCGCAACGCCGATATCGGCGCGGCGCGGGCGGCGTTCTTCCCGCGGATCAGCCTGACCGGCAGCTTCGGTACTTCCAGCGCGCAGATGTCCGGGTTGTTCGACGGTGGTTCGCGCAGTTGGAGCTTCATGCCGCAGCTGTCGCTGCCGCTGTTCGACGCCGGGCGCAACAAGGCTGGCCTGAGCCTGGCCGAGGCGCGCAAGGATTCGGCGGTGGTGACCTACGAAGGCACGATCCAGACCGCTTTCCGCGAAGTCGCCGACGCCCTGGCCGCCACCGACACCCTGCGCCGCGAGGAAGCGGCGCGCCGGGCCCTGGCCGACACCAGCCGGGCGACCGTGGCGCTGGCCAAGGCGCGCTACGAGGGCGGCGTGGACAGCCACCTGCGTTACCTGGATGCGCAGCGCAACGGCTATGTCAACGAAGCGGCGTTCATCGAGGCCAGCACCCAGCGTCAGCTGGCGCTGGTCGATCTGTTCCGTGCCCTGGGCGGTGGCTGGCCGGACAAGGGCTGAAACCAACTCCTTTGGTTGGGGAATCCAACCGCTCGGCCCCGGGGGATCTTTGCCCCGGGGCTATTTTTTTTATTTGGGCTTACACAATCTCTGTAGGAGCGGCCTTGCCGAGGCGTCGGACCGGCCGGAAAGGGCCGCGTAGCGGCCCCGGCAATATCCGCCTCGCCACGAGATCCTGGGGCTGCTTTGCAGCCCTTTCCGGCCGGTCCGACGCCTCGGCAAGGCCGCTCCTACAGAGGGTCGTGGACAGGTTAATCCTGCAACAGATCCGGGCTGTTGAAGTTAGTCAATCGCTGATCGTCCTCGACACACTCCAGCCGCTGGACGCTCGCCTGCAGCAAGGCCTTCTGCAAACTCCGCTCACCCACCTGCCAGGCCTGCTCCAGCAGCGGCAGCAACCGCCGCGGCAACACACTGAACATCGGCTGCCAGTACCCACCTTGGCGCACCATGGCCGCGCTGTCGTGGGCCACCGCCAGGGCCAGCAGGTCCTCGATCAAGGCCCGGTCGATCCGCGGCGCATCGCAGGCCAGCAGCACTACCCATTCATGCCGCGCCACCTTGAGCCCGCTGATGACCCCGGCCAGTGGGCCGGGAAAGTCTGCTTCGGCATCGCCGACAAGCTGGTCGGCATAAACCGCATAGGCCGCCTGGTTGCGGTTGCAGGAGATCACCAGGTCGTCGCTGAGTGCCCGCACGGCACGCTGCACATGGGCCACCAGCGGCTCGCCACGCCAGGTCACCAGGCCCTTGTCGCGGCCGCCCATGCGCTGGCCACGACCGCCGGCGAGGATGAGGATGGAGCAGGGGGGGAAGGATGTGGGCATGGGGCAGGCTCTACGGGTACACGGCCTGCAACCCTCCCACTTCGTCCCTGTATTGTCCAGTGCGCTACAGACGGCGCACCTGGTATTTCTGTCAGTTGTACGGGGCGGGTTGCCGATGGCTAATAGGGCTCGCGGCCTTGGATCGAATCGAGCCATTGGCGAGCATCACGGAGAGTGTTGATGAACAAGAGCGAACTGATCACGTCAATTGCCCAATCGGCCGACATCACGAAAGTGGCGGCAGGGCGTTGCCTGGATGGCTTTCTCCGGGCAGTGACCCGGACACTGGTCGAAGGGGGGAAGGTATCGCTGGTCGGCTTTGGCGCGTTTACCGTGGCCAAGCGACGCGCACGGGTAGGGCGTAATCCGCAAACGGGCAAGGCCTTGAAGATCCCGGCGAAGAAACAACCGGTTTTCAAGGCCGGCAAGGCATTGAGGAACACGGTCAACTGAGCATTTCGCCACGATGATGGACAGGGAGGCGGCAGGTGCCTCCCTGTCCAGGTGGCATCATCGGGATGCGCTGTGTTCCAGCGTTGCCTGGGGTGCCTTGCCACGCCCTGCCAGGCGCATCACCACGACGAAGAACACCGGCACGAACACCACGGCGAAGGTGGCGCTGAGCATGCCGCCGATCACCCCGGTGCCGATCGCCTGCTGGCTGGCCGAGCTGGCGCCGCTGGCGATGGCCAGGGGCACCACGCCGAGGATGAACGCCAGCGAGGTCATCACGATCGGGCGCAGGCGCAGGCGCGCGGCCTGGATCGCCGCGTCCACCGCGTCGTGCCCCTGGTCCACCAGGTCCTTGGCGAACTCGATGATCAGGATGGCGTTCTTTGCCGACAGGCCGATCAGGGTGATCAGGCCGACCTTGAAGAACACATCGTTGGGCATCCCGCGCAGGGTCACGGCGAGTACCGCGCCGAGCACGCCCAGGGGCACCACCAGCAGCACCGCGGTGGGGATCGACCAACTTTCGTACAGCGCCGCCAGGCACAGGAACACCACCAGCAGCGACAACGCCATCAGCAGCGGCGCCTGGCTGCCGGACAGGCGCTCCTGCAGCGACAGGCCGGTCCATTCCAGGCCGGAACCGGCCGGCAACTGGGCGACCAGGTGCTCGATCTCGGCCATGGCCTCGCCCGAGCTGTAGCCGGCCGCCGGCTCGCCGGAGATCGACACCGCCGGGTAGCCGTTATAGCGGGTCAGCTGCACCGGTCCGGACTGCCAGTGGGCCGTGACGAAGGCGCCCAGGGGCACCATCTTGCCGCTGTTGTTGCGCACGTGGATCTTCAGCAGGTCCTCGACCTGGCTGCGCCGGTCGCCTTCGGCCTGCACCACCACCCGCTGCATGCGGCCCTGGTTGGGGAAGTCGTTGACGTAGTTCGAACCCACCGCGGTGTCGAGCACCGCGCCGATGTCGGCGAACGACACGCCCAGGGCATTGGCCTGGCGTCGATCGATTTCCAGTTCCACCTGGGGGCTTTCGGCCAGCGAGGCTTCGCGCACGTTGACCAGCACCTTGCTCTTGCGCGCCGCCTCCAGCAACTGGTCGCGGGCATCCATGAGCGCGGTGTGGCCCATGCCGCCGCGGTCCTGCAGGCGGAACTCGAAGCCGGTCGACTCGCCCAGGCCGTCCACCGGTGGCGGCAGCACCGCGTAGGCGATGGCGTCCTTGAGCTGGGTGAAGGCGATGGTCGCGCGGTCGGCGATGGACTGCGCGCTGTCGTCGCCACCGCGTTCGGACCAGTCCTTGAGCGTGGTGAAGGCCAGCGCCGCGTTCTGCCCGCTGCCGGAGAAGCTGAAGCCGAGGATCAGCGTGGTGTTGGCCACGCCTGGCTCTTCGCCGTTGTGCGCCTCGATCTGCTGCGCCACCTCGATGGTCCGCGCCTGGCTGGCGCCCGGCGGCAGCTGGATGTCGGTGATGGTATAGCCCTGGTCCTCGGTGGGCAGGAAGGCGGTGGGCAGCTGGCTGAAGCCGTAGCCGAGCACCGCCAGCAGCGCGGCATACACCAGCAGGTAGCGGCCGCTGCGGGCCAGGGCGTGGGTCACCCAGCGCTGGTAGCCGTTGCTCATGCTTTCGAAGCGGCGGTTGAACCAGCCGAAGAAACCCTTGCGCTCATGGTGCTCACCCTTTTCCAGGGGCTTGAGCAGGGTGGCGCACAGCGCTGGGGTCAGGCTCAGGGCGAGGAACGCCGAGAACAGGATCGACACCGCCATCGACACCGAGAACTGCTGGTAGATCACGCCTACCGAGCCCTTCATGAAGGCCATCGGCAGGAACACCGCCACCAGCACCAGGGTGATGCCGACGATGGCGCCGCTGATCTGGCCCATGGCCTTGCGTGTGGCTTCCTTGGGCGGCAGGCCTTCCTCGGCCATGATCCGCTCGACGTTCTCCACCACGACGATGGCGTCATCCACCAGGATGCCGATGGCCAGCACCATGCCGAACAGGGTCAGCACGTTGATCGAGAAGCCCAGCGCGTTCATCACCGCGAAGGTGCCCATCAGCGCCACCGGCACCACCAGGGTCGGGATCAGGGTGTAACGGAAGTTCTGCAGGAACAGGAACATCACCGCGAACACCAGCACCATGGCCTCGACCAGGGTGTTGATCACCTGCTGGATCGAGACCTTGACGAACGGCGAGGTGTCGTAGGGGATGTCGTACTTCACCCCGGCCGGGAAGTAGCGCGCCAGCTCGTCGAGCTTCTGCTTGACCAGGCCCGCGGTTTCCATGGCGTTGGCGCCGGGTGACAGCTTGACGCTGAAGGCACTGGTGGCCTTGCCGTTCAGGCGCGTGCCGTACTGGTATTCCTGGGCGCCGATCTCGACCCGGGCGACATCGCCGACGGTGACGGTCGAGCCGTCGGTGTTGGCGCGCAGGACGATGGCGGCGAATTCCTCGGGGGTGCTCAGCTGGCCCTTGACCACCACGTTGGCGGTGATTTCCTGGGTCGGCCGGCTGGGCAGGTCGCCGATGCTGCCGGGGGCGACCTGGGCGTTCTGCGCGGCGATGGCCTCGGCCACGTCGTTGGGCGTGAGGTTGAAACCGACCAGCTTGGCCGGGTCGATCCAGATGCGCATGGCCCGCTCCGAGCCATACAGCTGCGCCTTGCCGACGCCCTTGATGCGGCGGATCTCGTTCATCACGTTGCGCGCGAGGATGTCCGACAGGGCGATCTCGTCGAGGCTGCCGTCCTCGGAGGTGAGGGTGGCCAATAGCAGGAAACCGGTGGACACCTTTTCCACCTGCAGGCCTTGCTGGGTCACCGGGCGCGGCAGGCGCGACTCGATTACCTTGAGGCGGTTCTGCACGTCGACCTGGGCCAGGTCCGGGTTGGTACCGGGCTGGAAACTGGCGGTGATGGTGGCGCTGCCCAGGCTGCTCTGCGACTCGAAGTAGAGCAGGTTGTCGGCACCGTTGAGCTCCTGCTCGATGATGCTGACCACGCTCTCGTCCATGGTCGCCGCCGAGGCGCCCGGGTAGACGGCGTAGATTTCCACCTGCGGCGGCGCCACGTCGGGGTACTGGGCCACCGGCAGCTGCGGGATGGCCAGGGCGCCGACCAGGAGGATGAACAGGGCGACCACCCAGGCAAATACCGGGCGGTCGATGAAGAACTGCGGCATGGATCAGGCCCTCATTGGCCGGTGTGTTGGGCGACCGCGGAGGCGCCCGGTTGCTCGTCGACCTGGACCTGGTCCCCGGCCTTGACGTGTTGCAGGCCCTCGACCACCACGCGATCACCGGGGGCCAGGCCCTCGCTGACGATCCAGCGATCACCCTGGGCGCTGCCCAGGACCACCTGGCGTTCGCTGATGCGGTCCTGCGGGTCGACCAGCAGCACCTTGGGCACGCCGGCGCTGTCGCGCAGGATCGCCCGCTGCGGCACGCTGATGCCCTGGGGCTGTACGGCCTGGTCCAGGCGCACGCGCACGTAGCTGCCTGGCAGCAGGTCGAGGTCGGGGTTGGGGAACTCGCTGCGCAAAGTGATCTGGTTGGTGCTTGGGTCGACGCTGATGTCCGAGAACAGCAGCTTGCCGGCCAGCGGGTAGGCGCTGCCGTCATCCTGGATCAGCGTGGCCTTGACCTGGCCCTGGCCGACCTGCTGCAGCTCGCCGGCGCGCAATGCGCGGCGCAGGGCATTGAGCTCGCGGGTCGACTGGGTGACATCGGCATGAATCGGGTTCAACTGCTGGATGGTGGCCAGCGGCGTGGTTTCGCTTTGCCCGACCAGCGCGCCCTCGGTCACCAGGGCGCGGCCGATGCGTCCGGAGATCGGCGCGGTGACGGTGGCGTAGCCCAGGTTCAGGCGTGCCCGTTCCAGCGCCGCCTTGGCTTCGCCGACCGCAGCATCGGCCTGGAGGAAGGCGGCGCGGGCGTTGTCGTACTCCTGGCGGCTGACCGCCTTGTCGTCGACCAGCTCGCGGTAGCGCTGCTCCTGCAGGCGGGCCTGGTACAGGGTTGCCTCGGCCTTGGCCAGGCTGGCGCGGGCGCTGTCGAAGTCGGCCTTGAACGGCGCCGGGTCGATCAGGAACAGCACATCACCTTGCTTGACGTCGCTGCCTTCGCGGTACACCCGCTTGAGCACCACGCCGGCTACCCGGGCGCGCACCTCGGCGGTACGCGGCGCGAGGATGCGGCCGCTGAGTTCGGTGCTGATCGCCAATGGCTGCACGGCCAGGGTCTCGACCCGGACCTGGGAAGGCGGGGCTTGTTCTTCCTGTTCGGCGGCGTCGTTGCAACCGGCCAGGGAAAGGGTCATCAGCGCCAGCAGCGCCAAGGGGCGCAGGCGCGAAGGGCAGGGAATGGACATACGGATCTTCCAGGTTTGATCCAGCGTATGCTAAAGCAGCCGTTCGGGTGGCGGCTGTTAAGCTGTGTTGGGCGTGTGTGAAAAAGTGTGAACAATCGGCGGTGGCCCGCCCAGGATTCTATATCCTGCCTTACTTCAATCTTTCGTCAAATCCCCTTATGCCGAACATTCTCCTGGTCGAAGACGACAGCGCGTTGTCCGAACTGATCGCCAGCTACCTGCAACGCAACGATTTCCATGTCCGGGTGATTGCCCGCGGCGACCATGTGCTGGACGAGTTCCGCCGGCAGAAACCGGACCTGGTGATCCTCGACCTGATGCTGCCGGGCCTCGACGGCCTGCAGGTGTGCCGCTTGCTGCGCCAGGAAACCCAGGGCCTGCCGATCCTCATGCTGACCGCCCGTGACGACAGCCACGACCAGGTGCTGGGGCTGGAAATGGGCGCCGACGACTACGTCACCAAGCCTTGCGAACCCCGGGTGCTGCTGGCCAGGGTGCGCACCCTGCTGCGCCGCAGCAGCGTAAACGAACCGCGCCTGGACAGCGACCTGATCCAGGTCGGCGGCCTGCGCATCGACCTGGCCGAGCGCACGGTCAGCTGGCGCGGCGAGGAGGTGGAGCTGTCCAGTGGCGAGTACAACCTGCTGGTGGTGCTGGCGCGCAACGCCGGCGAGGTGATGAGCCGCGACCGTATCCTGCAGCAGTTGCGCGGCATCGAGTTCAATGGCACCGATCGCTCGGTGGACGTGGCCATCTCCAAGCTGCGCCGGCGCTTCGACGACAGCGCCGGCGAGGCGCGCAAGATCAAGACCGTGTGGGGCAAGGGGTATCTGTTCAGCCGGGTCGAGTGGGAGTACTGACAGGCCATGCTCAAGATCCTGGTGCGGCTGTACCTGGTGATCATCGTCGCCTATGCCGGGGCGATCGCGCTGATCCCCGACACCATCGTCGGACTGTTCCATGAGCGTTTCATGGCCTACAACCTCGAGCAGGCCAAAGGCGTGCAGACCCTGATCGTGCGCCAGTTCCAGCAGGCGCCGCGGGAGCAGTGGCCGGCAGTGGAAAAAGACCTGGCCGAGGTGTTCAAGCCGCTGCAAGTGCGCCTGCTGCGCATGGACGAGGCCGAGCTGAGCGGCGAGGAGAAAGCCCGGCTCGAGCATGGCCTGTACGCGGTGCGCATGGCCGACTGGGGTTACTACGAAACGGTGCTGGCGCCGCTGGATTCGCAATGGCTGGTGCGCCTGCACTCGCCGGACGATCCGCTGGACATCAACGTGCTGTCCTGGGGCGTGACCGTGCTGATCGGCGCGGCCATGCTTGGCTGCCTGCTGCTGTGGGTATGGCCGCACTGGCGCGACCTCGAACGGTTGAAGGACACCGCCCGGCGCCTGGGGCGCGGCGAGATGTCCGAGCGCACGTCTATTTCGCCACGCTCGAACATCGGTGAACTGGCCGGGGTGTTCGACACCATGGCCAGCGACCTGGAGCGCCAGGTCAACCAGCAGCGCGAACTGCTCAACGCGGTCTCCCATGAGCTGCGCACGCCGCTGACGCGTCTGGACTTCGGCCTGGTGCTGTTGTTCGACGAGGTGCCGCCGGCCAGCCGCAAGCGCCTGCTGGGGCTGGTGGGGCACGTGCGCGAGCTGGACGAGCTGGTGCTCGAGCTGCTGTCCTACAGCCGCCTGGACAGCGTCGACCAGGCCCGCGAGCGGGTCGAGGTGTCGTTGCTGGAGCTGGTGGACAGCGTGCTCGGCAGTTTCGCCGAGGAGCTCGACAACCGTGGCATCCGTTGGGAGGTGCGCTGCGAAACCGACCTGCCGCGCTTTGTCCTCGACCCGCGGCTGACCGCCCGCGCCGTGCAGAACCTGGTGCGCAACGCCATGCGCTATTGCGATGAAAGCCTGCTGCTGCGCCTGCGCCGGGAAGAAGACGGCGCCTGCCTGGTGACCGTGGAGGACGATGGCATCGGCATCCCGACCGAGGAGCGTGAGCGGATCTTCCAGCCGTTCTATCGCCTGGACCGTAGCCGTGATCGCAATACCGGTGGGTTCGGGTTGGGGCTGGCGATCAGTCGGCGGGCCATCGAAGGGCAGGGCGGGACACTGACCGTGGCGCAGTCGGCGTTGGGTGGGGCGCAGTTCAGGATTCGCTTGCCTGGGTCGCTGTGATGAACATCGGTGCATGAGGTGAACAACTGCCGCCGCCCAAGTGATTCGATGCGGCAGCAGTTGATAGGTCGCCAGCTTCAGTTGATTAACATTCCGTCAGATCCAATGCCTAAGGGATACGCTTAGGCCTGTAGTTGCTATAGGGTTTATTACTTTTAAGTACCGATAGATAAACGCTGGAAGCGTTTCTGCCAGCCTCGCGCCCGGCCTCCATGAGTGCAGCGTCCTGGGTCATGGTTAAGTAGGTAAGTTCATTGTGTAGTGTGTCGGCTTTGTGTTCTAAGTTTGCGACTATTTGCGGGCCTTTGGGGCCGAGATCATTTATTGCAAGCTTGTGGGTAAGGTAAGTGTTCTGGGCTTTTTGATAGTTTGTATGAGTGATCGAGCGCGTTTTGATGATGGAGTCGTAGTGGCTCAGGGAGTTTTCATAGTGCATTTCAACAATGGGGAAGAAACCAGCGTTGTTTCGGTTGCCTAGCTTTTCTACCAATTCACTCGTGAAGCATCCGGGGTTGCGAGAGTCAGGTACAAGGTCCCATGTGCCGGCTGATTCGATAAAGCCTGTCGAAGTGACACTGCCTTCATAGCCTTTTATGGGCGTTCCGGAGCTTGCGTGGAGTTCCCTCATTATTGACGAGTTGCCGCCCGTCGCCGAGTCGCACATGACCAATTCAATCTCGTCGAAGTGCTTTGGGTCAAGGTTGGATCGAATAAGACGGTCATTAAGGTCGTGGCCATCCCAATACTCGCTGTGGACTTTTGGTTCAAGGGCGTGACTTGCTGAAGTTTCTGGTGACGTATCGTGTAGTAACTTATGTGCGGCTCGCTTCTCGATGCTGCTTTCTACGCGTATCATATAGCGGGCTTTATCCCCGGGGGCGCTGACATTCGCCGTGTGGCCAAAAACCTTTAGCTTCAAACTGGGCATGGTTATTTTCGGTTCAAACGATCCTATTTTATGCAGGGATGCTGTACTTGCCCCCTTCGGCTCTAACTCGAAAGCCTTTGCGCTCCAACGCCTGGCAGCTGATCTATAGCGGTTAAAGGAGGCGATCTGGTGATCAAAAACTTCTTGCAGGACATTGGCCTTCAGGAGAAGTTTTTTATTGAGCTCTTGTAGCTCGCTAACGGCTAGAGCATGCCGGCGCGCGCAACTGTTGATCAGTTCGTGATGAATTCGTGTGTACAGATCGTGGTGCGATATTCCGGGTGTATTTTTTGCTTTGTTCAAAATAAGCGCTACATCGTTGCCGTCACCGATTAGTTTTGCCAGGGAAAGCAGGTGGTCCGTTTTGTGTTGTCGTAGTGTGGCGGCGGCATCTGAGGTGAGGGTGGTTTTAAAATAGTTGTCCAGAAGTTGAGATTGTCTTAGTTCTTCGCCTGTGTGTGGAGAAATTATCTTGTAGGGCGTGTTCCTCAGATCGGTTATTGCCAGTGATTCGAGGCGTGATGTTGCCGTTCTTATCTCTGTGGCAATGGCAGAGGATTGTTCCAGTGTGTCCATGAACTCAACAAGCTCGCCTTGCATAGCTTTGTGGCTATCTGGTCTGGCAATGGCCATCATCTCCTTATCGTCTGCCATGGCGGAGGTGGCACTTAAACGTCGGCCAAATGCCTGTTTCTCCGAGTTGCGGAAGAAGAATTCGCTGTGCTGTGTTCTAAGACCGACAAGCTCTTCATGAGCTCCTTTGAGAGTGGCAACTTGTTCAAATGCTTGATTGTGTTGCTGCTTCAGGGCGCAGAAGTTGTGATGTTCTGCGGTGGCGCGCAGGTTAATTCCCTGCATTTCTTTTACTTCCATTGATATCAGGGCTGCATCCTCACCCAGCGCCTGCGTGCCGCCAAGGGTTTTGGTGAGTTTGTTGATCTCGTCAGATATTTTTTTCATGTCCTCAATTTCAGCAACGTTACTGGCCACCGTGTTGCCGATTCGAGACTGCTCCACAATGGCGTGTAGGTTGCCAGGGCCATGTGGATTAACGTTCAGTGGCGTGAAGAGCCTCTGCTGACCTGCCCATGTCGTGATGCCGAGTGGGTTCTCAAGTAGATGATTGACATCACCCGCCGCACTGCCCAGGTCGAACATATGGTCTACTTGATTCACAGCGTTTGCTGTACGTGATTTGCTCGCACTACTGCCAATGTTGTGCAACTTATCTAGATTATCACCACGCGATCCCAGGCGGCGAAAAGCGTTGGATAGCCCATTAAATTTAATGGCTGCCTTTATTTGTTTGGTCTGACGCGCAAGCCAAACCAATCCCTGGCCCAATTTCTTGATACCTGTTTTTGCGAGGTCGGCAAGGCCAACAGCGAGAGCCGCGTATCCCAGCGTCTTCGACAACCTGGGGTTTGTATGTCGGGTTGCCATGCTCGCGATATCCAACGCGGTACTGACGACCAGTAGCGTGAGGAGAAAGACCGCCATGGCGCCGCCTGTCATCAAGGCGGTGACGACACCTATCACGACGAACACGCCTAGAAGCACCCACTCCCACCACGCCGCTCGTTCATGAACTGGAGGAGCTGTCTTGCGAATCATCTCATCGAGGCTTGCCAGTTGGCTCGCGGCACCTTGGCGACTGATCATGAAGTGGCCACTAGGGTCCTGCCAGTTCACGGGATCACCTGAGCAGTAGCCGCGGTCATTCAGGCCGCCCAAGCCGAACGGGCTCCAGTCATCAGGTTGCTGGAAGTGCTTTTCGCTGGGGGCATAGCTTCGGTAGCCATTACCCAGGTGGTAACAGCCGGTGATCGGGTCGACGCGTTGTCCGTTGTAGCCGATACCTTCAATATTGTCGAACTGCTCGAGGCAGGTTTCACCCCAAGGGGAGAATGTTATGCCCGCCCGAACCCACTGGCCATCCTCAGCAAGGTGATACTGGTCGCCGCTGCCATCTTGAGGATCAAGCAGGTTGAACAACATCCTGCCGTTTGTGTCGCTGTCCGAGGAGTCGAAAACCTGGGCAAGTAGCCCAGTTTCCTCGTCCAGAATACGCCGCTTGATGATTGTGCCTCGCTTATCCTGCACGATCTCCATGCAAAGCCGATCACCGCTGTAGGCCAGCACATGACGCTGTTTTCGCACATGGTCCCACTGGCCGATCAGGCGATCATCGGCATCGTACTCATAGGTGGTGAGCAAGCCGGACGCATCGGACACTGAAGCCAGTCTGCCAGTCGGTGTATAGCTCTGGTTCTGGCCGCGCTCGTTAACTGACAAATTGCCATTGGCGTCATAGCCCAGTTGAACTTTGGACTGTGATATCTGCTTGCCTGCGCGGTCCAACAGCGTGATGGAGACACTTTCCCGTCGCGTCGAGTAGTGGGTGTGGTAGGTGTAGTCGCGAATTTCGGTCGTACCATCGGCCCGTTCACTGCGGCATTGGGTCAAGTTGGCGATCAAGTCATATTGATAGGATTGGCTGGACAGTACGTTTCCGCTGCTGTCCAGGACCTTGTCACCGTCCTTGGCATCAATCGACCAGCCTGTCAGCCATCCGCGTACTGCGTCGTATTTATAGGTCTGGGTGCTGGAAGGGGTGGTCCCACCGTCCCGATAAATGGATTTGCTGGTCAGCTGACCCGTCGGTGACCAAACCCGTTCATGGCGGACCACGGTTTCTCCGGCAAGGCGATACTCACGCGAGGACTCGTAACCGAAAGCATCGTATGTGCTGTTCATCTCGAGATCGTGGTCTGCGCTACTGCCTTTCACCTGCACCCTCTTGATTTCACCCAATGTTGTATATTCGTAAAGATATTCCATACCCGCACGCTGTACGCGACGTACTTGCCCATTGGCGTTACGCCAAATCTGCTTGTGTACGCCACTGGCCAGGCGTACATGCTCAATTTCACCACGCAAGCTGCTATGAACCGTATGCCGGAGGCTTGCCCCCCGTGTCTGCTGCCGAATACTGTGTGTACCTACTACTGCAGCCGAGGTCGTCAGCTCGGTGTTGTAACCTTGATGTTCACCGAACGCATGGCGCTCCTTGCTAATTGCATGGGCGATTGGCGCTCGCTTGAAACTGAACAGCAGGGTTCTGCGTGGAGTTTTGCCGGCCTCGCACGGGTATTCGGTGAAATAGTCGACGCTTTCGCCATCTGCGTTCAGTTCTTTCACGATCTTCGAGCTGTCTGGAAGAACAGTACATTGCTCCTGGTACTTATAGGTGAGCCCTCCCTCGGTGGCAGCGTTGCCGCGCGTCATGGTCAAGACCTGCTCCCCTTTTAATCCCTTTTCTTTCAGGGTCCGGCTGCCTATTACACGGACTTCCTTGCCCTGGCGGACGGTTAGTTTTACCGGGCTCGTTGCGTACCCTTGATAGTCATATTCGATGGTCATGTCGCCAGGGCAGTGTTGTTTCGTTTTGCGGTTGAGGGCGTCATACTCCATGCGCCACAAACGGGTTGTGGGTTGAGATCCAGTTTCGTCCGCACTAGGGACCACTTCCGTCAATTCCAGCACGCGACCAAATGCATCAATTTTCTTTTTTGAGTCAATGCCTTGGGCAGTTTTTTCGGCTCCATGACTGCTCCAGCGTTGTTGGTGCAGACTGAATTGACCATCTGCGTAGCTGGTCAAACTCTGTCGAACAGTGGAGTGTGTTTTTTGATTGATGCTGCCCAAGCTGTTCTCAGTAACTTGTGTTGTGTTACCGGTCGAATCGGTCGTGGTACTGGAGCTCTTGCCATGCCAGAACCAGTCCTTCAGGTTATTGGGCAATTGCAGGTTGCGCTGGCGACGACGCAAACCGCCAGGCAGGTAGTCATACAGGTTTTGCTCCACAATGTTGCCGCAGGCGTCATAATGGGTTTCGTGGAGCAGGCAGTAATTGTGTGCAGTCTGGTCGGCCCCAGGATACCGCTGCAGCTCATGGCGAACGGGACGCTGAAGGCCATCGTACAGCGTCCGGCCACAACGGCCATCCGGGCCGGTTACGGTTACCCAGGTCCCATTGCCCGTCTCTTCTCGGCGAACCCCTAAGTCCGTGGCTTGGCTGTTGACGCCTTCGGTAAAGGTTGTTGCGTCATACGCCGTAATGTAATTGCCGTTTTGACGACCCCTGATGTCATAGAGATGATGGAACTGCGAAACAGGGCGCCCCAATTCATCTTGGTGCGATTCACGCAGAAGCAGACCACTTAGCGCGCTGCGTACCTGCTGCGACAACACGGGTTGTAATTCAACGCCCTCTTCAACTAAATGGGTTGTGGTGCAGGACAGGTGGGTGTTACTTGCAGCATGGTGGCTGAATGTTTCATTGAGGGCGTGCGTGAGGCGTGTGCTGTTGTCGTTGTACCAGGTGGTAACCGTCTGTTGCGAACCGCTGTGATCCAACGCCCGAGTGCTCTGTTGCAGGGTAATTCGCAGACCTTCTCCGTCCTTCATCTTGCTGACGGTCCAGGGCGACGTCTTCGGATCTACTGCGATATTTTCCAGGGTAAGGACCGTGTTGGGGATCAGTATGCCTTTGCTATCGAGCGTTACCAGGTGATAACCGAACAACGTCATTTTGGCGGACAAGGCACTGCCGTTCGGCGCTCGGAAAAGCTGCAACAAACCCAGTAGTGGAGGTTGACGCGTGTCAGGGATGGACGGGCAGCAGAATTGCAAAGCATCGAGAAGCGCTGTGCCATCCGCCATTTTGAACTTGTTCAATAAACCATTGAGGTCTGGCACGGACTTGTCAGTGCCGCCGCCACCTGCGGTTGATGGCTTTAAGTAGTAGTAACTGTGGGTATCGCTTTCATCGCTGCAGGTGCGAGCAACCTGGCCCAGTGCATTGTATTCGAAGGCAGTCTTCTCCGTGACAACCGACTTTTTTTCAGTGCTCATGATTGCGGTTCCTCGTTGGCTTGCTCGCTCACATCTTCGTAAGTGATATCAGTGGCAATAGGCTGGCTCAGCAGTAACGACTTGATTTGGCTGTCGGTAGCCTCGGTGGTGTCCGGATAGGTGTTGGTGGTGGTGCGTCGAATGCTTCCGGGGGTTTCTTCCACGATCGCAAGTGGAAGCTCCATGCCGTTTTTCACGCCCCAGATTCGCTGGGTGAAGGGCGCCCCGTTCGGGGCATTCACCTCCAGTGTCTCGGTTGAAGTGAAGCGACCATTGCCATCGCGCGGGTCATAGTCGGCCCAGCGCCAACGGTGACTGATGGTTGCCTGGCCTGCCCCGGGAACCAGCGTGTGCCGCGCTACACGGGGCAGGGGTGTGGTGGGCGCCTCATTGGGCCAGAGCTGGAGATCTTCCGGGTCAGGTTCTTCGGTTCCAGGGTCACCTGATGTTCCTGTCTCCCAATCTTCTTCAGGGAGCTCTAACGAGTCATGGCGACGCCGCAGTTGTTTGCGTCGAGGCACCTGTGGCTCGTAGCTGACAACTTCCAGAGAGCCATCTTCTTCCCGAACGGAGCAGAGGACTCGATCCAGAGCTTTGTCAGGTTGGTAGCCGTATTGAACCTGTTGGATTGCCGAAGATTGTTCATCAGCCTTGCGCACGAGGGTCCTGAGCAGGCAGTCGTCTATCGTCAGCGTAACCTGATAGGCTTCATGAGTGCCTGGCCAAACATGAAAAGTGCTGGAATAACGACCTGATCTAATCGGCTGTTCGTGTACGGCGCGGAGCAAGCAGGTGGTTCCGCTCTGGACATTGAGCAGCCGAACATGGCCCTGCCAACCTTCCCATGTCAGTTCCAGTACCCCACCTTGTGGGGAGGTGATGCTATTGGTGGTGAGAATGAACGCTCTTCGTGAAAACTCCCAAAATTCTTTCTCGAGGTTGTCGCGCGAGCTCTTGAAATCGTCTTTCTGTTTGTCGGTAATTTCCTCGTTGTAGATCCAATGGTTCAGGTTATTAAAGATACTGGATAGTTTTGCCCATACAGTCTCGCGGTACTTTTCGCCTGCCTCTTTGCCATCATGTACAGCCGGCTTGGCCAATACTTCCACGCGATGTGACAGGTAGGTGATCGTCAAACTGGACAAGCAGGTCCACTTACCGTAGAGCTTCCCGTCTGCGACACCGTGGCTGAGTCGACAGAATCCCTTGTCGAGTACCTTGTCGGGTTGAGTGCACAGCTGGTAAACGTCATCTGTTGTCAACTGGATGGTTTGGCCCGTACCGAGCGTGAGCATCCGTAGGCGGTTGTCGAACGAGGAGAAACGGAACGCCCAACCATCCCCCAGTGCGCCCTCGTTGGCGCGGCGTGCTGAATAGTGGATGTTCAGTTCCACCACGGGACCAAGTCCCTCCACACCTTGCAGCGTGGCGATGGGGTAATGGGCATGGAACAAGCCGGTTCGCGGGTCGACACCATTTTCAACGACGCCGCTGACGTCATAGACCTCCGACTGGACCGTGTTGCTGTAGTCGGCGCACAACGAGTCTTCTGGTATGAATGCCCGGCCGCGCAATGGCGTCTCGATACAGACTTGCCTGCCGCCTTGGCTGAGTGCCTGGTCGGTGGTGAAGTCTGCCCACGCCAAGGGAGAGGGCCCAGTCGCTCCAAGACTGGGCCATGCCGGATAGTCAGGTAGATGCAGGCCAATGCTCAAGGCGTTCTCGCTGTCGGGTTCAACGTGACAGGAGAGTAGGCGCACGCCCGCCGCGAAAACGCCTGGCAGCAGCCTTAGCCTGAAGACCGTCTGCGATTCAGTGGTGACCACTGCAACTGAAAGTTCTCGGCCGCTGCAGTGCAGGGGTATCAGCGCGCGTACTGAATAATCGAATCCAAGCAGCCAACGATACGGCTCACTGAGCTGTTGCCCATCATCCAGGCTGAGGCGATAGTGCAGTGCGCCTTGAAGCATGCCTTCATCCAGCAGTTCCAGTGCGTCGCGTAAACGGATATCGCTATGCAGCTTTGGCAGTGGTTGCAGGCGCTCATGAAGGCCGCCGATGGTCATGGCCTCTCTTAAATTTACGAGCTTGGCATCGTCATCCATATTGCCTACCCGGTCATTAGTACGAACCAGTCCAACCAGGTCCCTGACCACCGCCTTGGATGCTTTGAAGTCCGAGCCCAGATAGGGCGTCCGTAAGGGGGCTATCCAGTTTTCCTTGTCTTGGCAGTTGAACCATTCGATGTTGCCCGCCAGAAAACTCCCTTGTTTTAGCAAGCGATCGTGGACCGGGTGAGGGTCGCTAAAGTCAGGGGTGGAAATCGAAGCGGGTGTAGTTGTGGTTTTGCTGTGCTGGAAGTACTCAAACTTCAGCATGCCAGAGCCCTGTCTCAGCCATATCTTGCAGGACTGGGGATCACTAAAGTCCCAGGTACTATGGCCGACAAGTGCAGGGCTGACGGCAATGAAGTCAAGTTCGCTCTTCAATGAGTAGCAGAACAGAACGTTGTATAGACCGCGAAGCCAACTGCGTTTGTCGGTGACGCTACCATCCGTGGCGGGTACATAAGTACATCGGCTGGGCTGACGGGCAGCCGTAGAGATAACCACGAGGGCGGTAGATGGTGACTTGTACCAGTCAGCTGGGCACACGGATGGACCACCGTACTCGCTAATGGCTTCTTCCCAATGAGAAGACAACATTGCAGGGTCGAAGGTGACGACGGTATCGGACGATTGATTTTGGAATCTAGCCGTGTAGGGGAGGTCAGTATCGGGAATATCGATGGAGATGCTATGCCCCCAAGCTACTGTCTTTAGGGCCTTGGTCAGCTCGTCGACCCATTTTGCTGGCTCTCTGTTCGTCGTTGTGCCTTTGAACTTGAAAGGTGAGCCCGGCAGCATTTGCCCTGTTGTAGAGTTCTTAGCAAAAATGAGGTACTCGCTATCCACTTTTAGCGGATTAACGTTGGCCTCTACCGGAGGCCACTGCCCCGTGTACTTCAGGGGCTTGGTCGGTACGCTGAGTAGGACAGTATCCATTTCCCCCTGGCGGGGCACCCACAATTTCCATTGTTCGAAAGGGCTGCCGGGCAGGTCCCATGCGTTCGCTTCTGGTCTATTCGCTGCAACGGCAACGCTGATGGGGTCCTGAGCACGCAGGCAGTTGTAAAGACCGCGTGTCCAGCTCTCCAGATCATGTGCCTGCCCATTGAGTTCAGGGGTGTAGGAGAGATACCTCCATGGCATTTGCGTTTTCCGGTCCCTGAGAATGATCTCCAGAGCACCGTAGGGTGCTTGGTAGAGCGAAGACAGTAAAAGCGGTTCGTCATCCTCGTTCATCACGCAGGTCCAATCCAACACGGCCCCCTGCGGGTCGTCGAACCAGATTCTCAATACCAAGTTCGGTGTCCACCACACACCTACAGTTGCACTGTTGTCCAATACACCAGCGCCTGGTTCACTGGCGTTGCCCAGCCGAATGTAGTCCGCCAGTGGTGATGCCATCAGCGCTTTGGCGAGGGCTGTTGGCCAGGCAGTCTTGGGGCACTCCTTGACACTGGGTCTGAACACGAACGGCGATCCCGGCATCGGTTCGCCTGTGAATGGGTCGTGCACATGCAAGACCATGCGCTGTCCTGCTTCGAAGGGCTTGTTCGCTTCGAAACGAGAGTATTTTTGCCAATGCAATGGCTGGACGGTAACGGAGAGATCCGACTCCTGGGGAATCCAGATACCGTTGTTGTTGGCACTGGGCACTATCCAGGTCGAGGATCCGAATAATTGTCCTGCCCTGAGCCAAGCACTTTGCGTATTGAGAAAGTGGCACAACGCGGGTGCCCACTGATGTGCTTCGAGAAGGAAGTCGGCTGGTGTGAAGAAATGGTTCTCCAGCAAGCGCTGGGTAGTGGCGTCGCGTACCTGTACACAAAGTCGAGTACCAGGCAGCAGGTCGGTGGCCGGTAATAACAAGGCACACACCAGGTTGGCCATGAAAGGTGCCGTAGTGGTGACACGAATGTCACTGCCGTGGCTCCAGAGTCTGCTTACCGCATTGCGTGCTTCGTCGTTCATGGCGGCAAATGCAGTGCTGTCGGGCGTGTCAGTGGCAATGCCGAAGGCCCCGTCAACCTCGTTACCAATACAGATAGGTGTGTCAAAGCGGGTGTCAGCAGCGTTGATCCGTTTTGCCAGTTCGATCGGCCACTGATTGCGCAGATGGTTCTGTTTGTCGGCGGTCAGGCTGATTTGCTCCAGTACCGCGCCGGTATGGATATCCTGGGCGAATACATGCAGGGTCTCGCCGATTGCCAATGAGCGATCAGCCAGCAAGTAGCCGGGGCTGGTCCATTTATCCGTCGCCGTAGGGCGGGTGGTGTACTCGAAGCCGACCGTATCGGGCAACCAGTCATCCCACGCGTCGCTCGGGGCCTGTGTCCAGTTGAACAACAGGGGAGGCGGAGGAAGCGCCCAGCCAGGCAGGGCCTCATCCAAGAAACCCGACCGCTCGGAGTTGCGGTCTATTTGTGTTTCATAGATAAAAAGCTCGATGGACACGAGCTTGCAGTGCTTTTCAATCAGCGCAAAGAGTTGCTCGGGCAAGGTCTGAAGAACATCGGCTGCAATTTGTCCTCCATGGACAAAGCCAAGCACCTCCTCACCGGGTTTTTCCCGCAGCTGCACTTTTTTCTTGTCAGTTGAAACGTAGTACTGAAGCAAAGCTATGCCGTCGCAGCGCAGTGTAGGTGTATCGTCGGGCCAGACTGCCGGAAGGCTCAACAGCAGCATGTCTGGTTCGATTTCAAGTGCCTCCAAAGTCTGGGATGCGGTCGAGATCGTGAGTAAGACCGGCTGAGGTAAACCAGTATTAACGCTCCGCTTTTTTCCGGTGTGAAGATCAAGAAAACCGGCCCCAGGCGCCGGAAGCAGAAGCATCGATCCATGCTGCTCGATTGTCAGATAGGCATCTGCATGCAAGGTTGCCTTGAACCACGCATTGCTGTTTGGCAATTGCGTTAACAGAGAGCAAAGCGTTGCCTTGGCGAAGTATTGTGTCGGGCTGCCTTCTTCCTGGATATTGAAAGCGACCAGCCTTTTAAATGGATCGGCCAGGGAGAGCACGCCCATCCAGGCATCTCGATAAGCGTCAAGATCAAGTTGCTTAGGGTCCACATCCAAAGCCGGTTGTGCCGCATAAAGTTTATCGTCCAGATCCATCCACGGCTCTGCCTGCACGCGGCGCACGATAATGGCGACCCCTTGCATCGGAAGCGGAAGCACGAATTCATGGAATTCTAATGGCTTGGCGCTGACTGAAAGCGCATTGCTGAGCGTTGCGGCAGTATCGGTAAGCCCATGGTAGTGGGTTGCTGAGCTCGAAAACCATGCATCGTCGCTGCGGCCTGCGTCTGTTTGCTGAGTCATCACTTGCACTTCCATTAGAAAGAGACGGTGGATGACATTTCAATCGCTGCGACAGGTTGGTACAACTGACAGAAATGATAGGTGGCACGTGTTCGGGCGAATGCTGTCCGCAGATGTACTTAAAGCGTTCTTGCCATCTGGCTCGACCACAGTACAAATCGATCCTTGCCACTGTGCTTGGCCTCATACAACGCCTGGTCGGCGCGCACCAGCGCCATGGTCAGGCTGTCTCCCTGGTTGACCCGTGCCAGGCCGATACTGATGGTCACCGAATGCTCTACAGCATCTTCGCGCACCCGCCGACACAAGTCCCCGACCTGTTCCTCAGCCCCTTGCTCACTCAGCCCCTGGAAGAAGATCGCGAACTCCTCGCCGCCCAGCCGGGCGATCTCGTAGCCGGTCATTGCCGCCTTGATGTGCGCGGCCACGCGCTTGAGCACCTCGTCGCCGATGTCATGGCCGAAGCGGTCGTTGACCTGCTTGAAGTTGTCGATGTCGATCATCGCCAGGAACTGCCCGGCGTCCGCCTGGCGCAGCTGCTTTTCGGCCTTGGCCATGAACGAGCGGCGGTTGGGGATTTCAGTCAGGGCGTCGATGTAGGCCTGTTCCAGCAGCACCTTGGTCAGGTAGAAGTTGTGCAGCTTGGCCTGGCGGATGCGCAGGTAGCTGTAGATCACCAGGCCGCTGAGGAACACCGCGTAGCTGAGCAGCATCGCGCCCTCGAGCTCCAGGGCCTCGATACGCGTGTGGTAGAAGGGGTTGAGCATGAGCCAGGTGATGGCCATGGCGCAGAAGAACGACCAGCGCCGCACCGGTAGTACCGAGACGGCGTAGAGCACCGTCGACACCCCGAGCACCAGCCACACCGGGTGCAGGACGATGGGGATGCCCTCGATCACCAGGCGCATGGCCAGGGTGATCACCGCCACGAACAACAGGTTGAGCACGTCGAAATGCTGGCTCTTGCGGGTGAAGCCCAGGACCACGCAGAGGCTGCACAGCAGGGCGATGAATATCCCCGACAGCCAGGTGAAGCCCTGGCCGCCGAGGTAACTGACGATCAGATCGAAGATCAGCCAGATGGCGATGCCGATGCAGAAGATCAGCAGGCAGAAGCGGCGCATGGCCTCGAATTCGTGCTGGCGGAACTCGGCGCGCAGGGCGGCGGGGGCGACCTGTTGGCGGATGTGGGCTTCGAGGGTTTTGTACATGGGGATGTTGTCTGTGGCCGTGTAGGAGCGGCCTTGTGCCGCGAAAGGGTCGCGCAGCGGCCCCAGGATTTCAGCGTTCATGCAAAGATCGTCGGGGCCGCTACGCGCCCCTTTCGCGGCACAAGGCCGCTCCTACAGCGAGTCCGGTTTCAGCACGTCCTTGGCCCAAGGCCGGTAGCGCAAGGCGAACACAGCCTCTGCGTGGCAACCTCCGTTCAGCGTCGGCTGCGCCGGTTCCGCGCGGAACGGTTGCCCCGGCTGGCTGACCTGGCGAAACGCCTCGCGCACGATACCCACCCGGCAGGGCAGGGTCTGTTCATAACCCTGGCGCACCAGCGGCGGCAGGCGCCCGGTGCCGGCACCATCCTGCCACCACACGTTCAGGCCAAGACTCGCCAGTTGGTCCAGCCACGCGCCATTGACCCGAGGCGACAGCTGGCCGGCGCTGAAGGCGCTGATATGCAGGGGCTTGTCCAGTTGTCGGTTGAACGCCTGCAACTGCGTGTACAGCGCCTCGCGCCTGGCCGCATCGCTAAAGTGCAGGTCGTCCAGCTCCAGCGGCAGGTACCAGCCGGACACCGGCAGCGCCCAGTCGGCCTTGAGCTGCTGGTACTGGGTGAGGGAGCGGCCCAGCTGCGCCTTGAAATAGCTGTTCAGGCCTTCGCCGTCGAGCTGTTCGAGCCGCTGGTAGTAGGCCGGATCCATGTACAGCCCCAGCACCAGCTCCAGCCCCTGGGTCCGCGCCTCGCGCAGGCTGTCGGCGAGCCAGCCGTTGGCGCCGCCGAAGTCGCTGTCGCCGTAGGCGCTCCACTGCACGATCAGGGTCTTGCCACCCTGGGCCTTGGTGGCGCGCCACAGCTGTTGCCATTGCGCGTGGGTGACGTTGGCATCACGGTTGAGCGGCTGGTAGAACAGGCGCTGGTCGGCCTGGGCGGGCAGGCACAGGGCGAGCAGGCAGAGCGCCAGGAAGGTACGCATCAGAAGTTCATCTCCACACCCAGCAACACGCCGTTGGCGCGCTCGTAGAGGTTGCCGCCCAGTGCCTGCTGGTACTCGGCGCGCACTTTCAGCGAGCCACGGTAGGCGTTGTAACGGTCATCGTCGAACCACCACTGCCAACGCACGCCGACCCCGGCGCGGGCGTCCTGGCGCCAGTCGTTGCTCGGGTCCTGGCTTGAGAACTCGAGGAAGCCGTAGGGCATGATGGTCTGCGGCGACTGGCTCGGCAGTTTCCAGGCATGGCCCTGCTGGAAGCGCGACAGCCAGGCATGATCGCCGGCCCGGGTCCACCAGGCAGCGTCCAGGTAGAGGAAACGCTCGTCCCAGTCGTCCTCGTCGATGCGCCAGTCGTTGCGGTACCGGCCCTGGTCGAGGAAGGACGCGGTGGCGCGCAGCAGCAGATCGTTGCTCGACTCGGCGTTGTGGCGCAGGTCGCCCCAGTTGCCGCCGACCTTGGCCGGGCTGAGCAGCTCGCCCAGGCTCAGGCCGCTGTAGTGCGTGCTGTCGATCTGGCGCTGGTGGTACAGCTCGGCGTAAAGGTTGAGGTTGGCCTGGCCGAGCGGCTTGTAGCGCAGGCCGACGCCGGTGCCCATGCTCTGGGCGTAGTCGGTGCGGCTCTGGCCACCGAACAGCACGCGGCCATACACCGACAGGGTGCTGCCGTTGCGGCTAGGCTCCTCGCCCAGGGCGTGGTCCCACATCGCCAGTTGCACGTTCTGCGATTGTGCCCGGCGTGAGCTGCCGGCGCGCGCGCCGTCGTCGAGGAACTTGTCGTTGGTCGAGGTGCCGGCCGGCGACCAGGTGCTGGCCAGGGTGATGGTATCGCGGCGCGACAGCGCTTCATGGGCGCGGCGCTGACGGTATTTACGCGCTTCCAGGCTGCCGTACTCGTCGTCGCCGTCGACCAGGTTGTGTTCCACGTCCAGCACCCGGCGCAGTTCGCGGCGGGCCGAGGCGCTGTCCTCGGCCTCGTCGTAGCGCAGCGCCAGGGTCTCGCCCAGGCGGTAGTCCTCGGGGAAGTCGCGGGTGGCGCGTTCCAGGTAGGGTATGGACTGGCGTCGTTGCTGCTTGTCTGCCGAGCCGGCCAGGCGCATGCCGTAGTCGGCCCGGTAGCGCGGCTGGTCCGGCGCCAGGCGCACGGCCTCGGCCAGCCAGGCGGTGCTCTGGGCGCTGTCGCCGGCCTGCTGGGCGGTGCCGGCGGCGGCGTAGTAATGATCGGCACGCGGGGTGTGGCGCAGGGCTTCGCGCTGGAAGGCGAGGGCCTGCTGGGTGTCGCCCTGGCGCTGGGCAATGGCGGCGCCCAGGGCCCAATCGTCGGCACTGAGGTGCGCGGCCGCGTCCCAGTGGCGGCGGGCGGCGTTGGCGTCGCCGGCGTTCAAGGCACCACGCGCCGCGGTCAGGCGAGCATTGTCGGTCCAGGCGTCGGCCGGCAGGCTGTTCCAGATCGGCAGCGCCGCCTCGGAGTCGCCCGAGGCCTCCAGCGCGTAGGCCAGGGGCAGGCGGCTGCCTGGGTCGCCCAGACGTTCGGCGGCCTGGTAGTAGATGACGGCTTCGCCGGGCTGGTCGGGCATGGCGCAGCGGCCCAGGGCGCGATACTGGCCAGCTTCGCTCGGGTTGGCCGGGATGGCCTTGCGCACCGCGTCGCACTGGCCGGCCTCGGCCAGGCGGGCGAGCAACAGGCCGCGGGTGGCGGCATCGACCCGCGGCACCAGGGCAAGCATGCGCGGGGTGTCCAGTGGGCCGTCGTTGCGCGCATAGAGGTTACCCAGGCGTTGCAGCAGCGAGGGCGTCAACCGACCCTGGCGGCGGTCGTAGGCGTTCTCCAGCAGCTGCCGGGCGTGTTCGGCCTGGCCGCGTTCGAGCAGCATGAACGTGGCTTGTTCCAGCGCCGCGAGGTCGCCGGTCTGGCGGTAGCGTTGCTCCCATTGTGCCGCCGTGCGTGGCTGCGGCGGCTGCGCGGGTTCACCGTACAGGCGCTGCTTGAGGATGGCGTAGCTGCGTGGATTGTCGCTTGCCTGGCACTGGGCGAGCTGCTCGCGGGCCAGCTTCAGGTCCTTGTGCGACAGCCAGTCGACGGTCTCCAGGCACGGGCGCTGCAATTCGTTGCTCAGCTGGCGCACCAGCGCCGCGTCGTCGCCCTCGCGGGCCAGTTCCCAGAGTTGCCGGCGCTGTTCGGGATGTTGCAGTTGATCGGCGGGCAGGCTCTGCAGCCAACGCTCGGCCTGCTGGTTGTGGCCCATGGCGATGGCGCGGTTGGCCATGGCCAGGCGGGCGTGGGTCGCCGCCTCCTGGGATGGCGCGCTGGCCAGCAGCTTGTTCAGGCCCTTTTCATCGACCTGCTGGATATAGGCGTTGGCCAGGCGCTGCCAGTCCTGCGGCGGCAATTCGCCCTTGTCGGCCAGGGGTTGCAGCTGGTCGATGGTCTCGCCCCAGTTGCGCAGTTGCTCGGCGAAGTTGGCCCGGGTCATGCGCAGCACCATGCCGTCGTCGCGCACCGGCAACTGGTTGAGCCACTCCAGGGCCTTGGCCGCGCCACCGAACTTGGCCAGGCTGACGCTGTACGCCTGCCACAGGCGCACGCGCTGCTGGCCCTGGCTGTCGGCCAGCCAGGCCTCCACCTGGCTCGCCGCGGGCGGGTCCTGCTCGATCCAGGTCAGGCGCAGTTCGAGCAGGGCGTCGGCGTGCTCGGGGTTGTCGTCGAGGTCCTCGGCGATGGCCTCGGCCTCCTTGTAGCGGCGCTGGTGGGCCAGGGATTCGGCCAGCAGGGCGCGGGCCTCGTTGTTGTTGGGCACGCGCTTGAGTACATGGCGGGTCAGGCGCTCGACCTCCGCCCAGTTGTCCTTCTGCGCTTCCCGGTAACCACGCTCCATGAACGGGTAGCTGGTGAAACGCTGGAAGTCGGTCATCGGCTTGGTCGGCGCGGCCAGGGTGGATGAGCACAGCAGCAGGCTGGCGAGGGTCAGGGAAAGACGGGGCGTCATGCCACCTCCCGGGTCAGTTCATAGGCGGCCTGCTGTTCGCTGGCCTGCTCGGCGAGGGCTTGCTGCAGCACCTCTTCGGTGATGATGCCGCGGGCGATCAGGTGCTCGCCCAGGCTCTGCTGCTCGGGGCTGAAATCGATCAGCGCCTGGTTGAACAGGGTCACTGGTACCATGCCGCGCACCTGCAACAGCGTGCCGAGCATCACCTGGTGGATGCCCACCTGCTCCAGCAGGGTAGCGTCGTCCTGATGACGTTCGAGTACCGCGAGCATTTCGCGGGTCTCGGGCTTCTGCCAGGGGCTCGGGTAGTGGTAGCGCAGGCCCAGGGTGACTCGACCTTGCGGCGCCAGGCGGGCGCGCACCGGGCGCTTGAGCTGGCGGCTGATCACGCCGAGCGAGACCTGGCTGACCGGGCTCTCGCTGGCCAGCACCAGGGTGTCGCCGTCTTCGTCCACCGGCAGCACGCCGTAGTGGGTGGCGAGTTTGCGCGGCAGCTTGGCGATCAGCGCAGGCTCAATCTTGAACGGGTTCAGCGGCGCCCAGGGCAGGTCCAGCTGTTCAGCCAGGGTCTCGACCAGTTGCTCGCTGCTCAGCCAGCCGCGCAGCAGCAGCTCGCGGCCCAGGCGCCGGCGGACCGGGCTGGTGATGGCCTGCTCCAGTTGGGTCTCGGTTATCAAACCTTTCTCCACCAGGCGCTGGCCCAGCGGTGTGCGCGCAGGCGCGGCGAGGGCGGGGAACTCGTGGGTGGTCTTGTCCCAGGCCACCCGCCGCGAATCGCCCATCTCCATCACCTGGCGCAAGGCGCGCAGGTTGGCGAAGAAGTTGACGAAGTTGCTCCACATCATCCGCGGCGCCGACAGCAGGCCCTCGAAGATGCCGTAGTAGCGGGTAACGAACCAGAACCGCTGGAACAGGCGGTTGAACAGCAGCAGGCCGTTGAGCCACAGCAGCGTGGTCAGCAGCTTGCTGTCGCTGAGGATCGACATGAAGCGCCACGACTCCGGCGCGATCACCGTGACCAGCCACATCGCCAGCAGCACCAGCAGCAACAGGTTGACCAAAAAGCTCAGCAGGTAGGCGAACAGCCCGCGACGGTCGCGCCAGAGGAAGTAGTTGAGCGCGCCCTTGCGGCTCCAGCCGAGGTTGCTGGTGCCCTGGAACACGATGCCGACGATCCACCGCGATTTTTGCCGGATGGCGTGCTGCCAGTCCCGCGGGAAGTGCTCGCGCACGCAGATCACCTGGGCGAACTCGCGGCTCATGCCGGGGCGCCAGTCCTGCTTGAGGGCCAGCGCCGGGTCGGTGATGGAGTAGCGGGCGAAGATGCACTTCATGCCTTTTTGCTTGAGGCGAAAACCGATGTCGTAGTCCTCGGTCAGCGATTGCACGTCGAAGGCGATGCCGTCGCCGTCCTCGAGCAGGGCACTGATCGCCCGGCGGCTGAAACAAGTGCCGACCCCGGCGCTGGGCACCTGGCCGGTGAGCGCCTCGCGCACGATGACGTCCTTGCCGTGGTTCTCGGCGAACTCGTCGACATAGTGGCCGGCGGTGAAGCCTTTCCATTCCGGGGCGTAGGGGTACACCGGGATCTGGATCATGTCCTTGTTCGGCAGCAGGTAGTTGAACAGGCGCAGTTCCATGGGCGAGATGACGTCCTCGGCGTCATGCAGGATGAACCCGGCGAACTCGATGCGCGCGTCCTGCTGGAAGCGCAGGATGGCGTCGATGATGTTGTTCAGGCAGTCGGCCTTGCTGGTCGGGCCGGGGCGGGCGCAGACCACCTTGTGCACATTGGGGTAGTGCAGGCACACGGCGTCGACGTCGGCCTGGGTCTGCGGGTCGTTGGGGTAGGTACCGACGAAGATCTGGTAGTTCTCGTAGTCAATGGTCGAGGCGGCCAGGCGCGCCATCTCGCCGACCACGCCGACCTCGTTCCAGGCCGGCACCATGATCGCCAGGGGCTTTTCCGGCACCTCGAACAGGCGCTTCTCGTCGGCCTTCTCGAACTTGTCGTAGATCCGGAAGCGCCGGATCAGCTTGCGCCCCCAGTAGCACAGGTCGATGAACAGGTCGTCCAGGCCGAGCACGAACATCAGTGTCGCCAGGATGATGGCAAGGATCTTCAGGCCGAACAGGACATAGGTAAGGAAATCGATGAAGACCAGGCTCATGCGTTGTCCCGTGCGGCGGATTGCTCGGCGAACCAGCGGCTCAGGCGTTCGGCGATGCGCTCGCTGGCGTGGCCGTCGCCGAAGGGGGTGAACACCTGCGCCATGCGCGCGTAGGCGTCCGGGTTGTCGAGCAACTGGCTGGTCTCGTGGACGATGCGCTCGGTCAGGGTGCCGACCAGCTTGACCGTGCCGCCCTTGAGCACGGCGGGACGCTCGGTGACCTTGCGCAGCACCAGCACCGGCTTGCCCAGGGCGGGCGCCTCTTCCTGCACGCCACCGGAGTCGGTGAGGATGATATGGGCGCGGTTCATCAGCCAGACGAAATGCGGGTAGTCCTGGGGCGCGACCAGGTGGATGTTGTCGCGGCCGGACAGCACGCTGTACACCGCGTGCTGCACCTGCGGGTTGAGGTGCACGGGGTAGAGGAATTGCACATCCGGGTAGCGCAGGGCGAGCTCCGCCAGGGCCAGGCAGATGCGTTCGAAGCCGCTGCCGAAGTTCTCCCGGCGGTGGCCGGTGATCAGCACCATGCGCTGGTCGTCGCGCAGCACCTTGAGCGGGGATTCGGGCGCGGGGCGCCAGTTGTCCCGGTGCAGCTTGTCGCGCATCCACAGCAGGGCGTCGATCACCGTGTTGCCGGTGACCTCGATATGCTCGGGCGGCACGCCCTCGCGGATCAGGTTGGCGTCGGAGTCGCGGGTGGGGGTGAAGTGCAGGTCGGCGAGCACGCCGGTCAAGCGCCGGTTGGCTTCCTCGGGCCAGGGCTGCTGCAGGTTGCCGGTGCGCAGGCCGGCCTCGACATGGCCGATGGGGATATGCCGGTGGAAGGCCGCCAGCGAGGCGATGAAGCTGGTGGTGGTGTCGCCGTGGACCAGGACGATATCGGGCTTGACCTGCTCGTAGGCGCGGTCGAGCTTGTCCAGCAGGTCGCGGGACAGGCCGTTGAGGGTCTGGTTCTGGGTCATCACCTGCAGGTCCTGGTCGACCGTGAGGCCGAAGGCGGTCAGGACCTGCTCGAGCATTTCGCGGTGCTGGCCGGTGGAGCAGATATGCAAGTCGACCTCAGGCCAGTCGCGCAGGACGCGGGCCAGCGGGGCCATCTTGATCGCTTCAGGGCGGGTACCGAATACCATCATCACGGTGTAAGCCATCGTGTAGTTCCTCGTTCGATTCCCTGGACGAAGTTGTACGACGTGTCGCCGCTTGCCAGTCATAGATACAAGCAGTCGATCACGGGGTTGTCCAATGCGCGGCCTGCGCCGGACGGTGCGGTGCAGGCGCTTGCGGAAGTGCCACGGAGGCGGGGGTCGTGTCGGCACTTGACGGGCCGGACGCCAGGGAGGGGTGGTGCGGAAACGTTTATGCTAGCTTTTCTTGATTGAACGGTCAGTCAATAAAGTATTTCCGACTTTTTCTTACAGCCTTCTTCTTGTAGCTTTGTAGGTCTTTTCTTCGGGGAGCTGAACATGCAAGGCAAGGCGCGCAAGGTCGTCCAGGCCATCCTTTACGAGGCCATCGCCGTGGCCTGCGTGGCGCCGGCGCTGGAGCTGGCATTCGGCGCCGGCATGGCCCAGTCGACCGTGCTGTCGATCCTCATGTCGGGCATCGCCATGAGCTGGAACATGGCCTACAACTGGGCGTTCGAGCGTTGGGAGGCACGCCAAAGTCAGCGTAGCCGCACCTTCCTGCGGCGCCTGCTGCATGCCCTGGGCTTCGAGGGTGGGCTGGTGCTGATCCTGCTGCCGCTGGTGGCCTACTGGCTGGACATCGGGCTGTGGGCGGCGCTGGTGACCAACCTGGCGCTGTTCGTGTTCTTCTTTGTCTATGCGTTCGTGTTCCAGTGGGGGTTCGACAAGGTCTTCGATGTGCCGGTGTCGGCGCAGGAAGTGGTCAAGGGGTGTTGATGGCGGGGATTGTGTAGTGGCGTAAAGGTGCCTGGCGACAGGTTTGCAGCGCCCATGAGATCGAGCGCCGCCCGCGCGGCGCATCGCGACGCAAGGCCGCTCCTACATTTGTTGCAACGTGCCGAACCTGTCAGGCCATGGTTGCCCGCCTTGGTGCATGCCTTGAGACAGGTGAGGCGCCAGTGGTGCACACCCCAAAACCGCGTCATACCAACAAGGCGGACTCGGTAATGGCACAGGATTGACTGGCCCGAAACAGATGTAGGAGCGGCCTTGCGTCGCGATGCGCCGCGCGGGCGGCGCTCGATCTCATAGGCGCTGCAATCCTGTCGCCGAACACCTCGAAACACCCCACCATCTGCAATTTCCCACGCCCACCCGATTTCCCCTTCACCCCCCACATCGCCATAATCCCCCCTCCACCCTAGCCAGACCCGCACCAATGCCGCGTCCGATCATCCTGCCGCTCGCCGAGAACTACCGCCATGGCGAGCACATCGCCCCGCACTGCCATGACCGCGCCCAGCTGATCCACGCCATCAGCGGCGTGGTCACGGTCAGCGCCCGTGAAGGCAGCTGGGTGGTCCCCCCGGGGCGCGGGGTCTGGGTGCCGGCGGCGGTCGATCACGAACTGCGCATGGCCGGCGTAGTGCGCATGCGTACCTTGTTCGTCGACCCTGGCGCGCGCCCGGACCTGCCGCGCCAGTGCCAGGTGATCGAGATCTCACCGCTGCTGCGCGAACTGATCATCCGCGCCATGGACATCGCCCCCGACCATCCGGCCCAGGGGCGCGAGGCGCGGATCATGCAACTGATTCTCGACGAGCTGCGCGTGCTGCCGGTGTTCGCCCTGCATGTGCCCAGCCCGCACTCGACGCATCTGCAAGGCCTGTGCGAGGCCCTGCGCCAGGCACCGTCCGAGGACTGGAGCCTGGCCCGTGCCGCGGCCCACAGCGGCCTCAACCCGCGCACCCTGACCCGCGCCTTCCAGCGCGAGACCGGCCTGAGCCTGGTGCAGTGGTTGCGGCGCATGCGCCTGCTGGCCAGCCTTGATGCCTTGGCGGCCGGGCAGTCGGTGCTGGAGGTGGCGCTGGACCTGGGCTACGACAGCCCCAGCGCCTTCAGCGCCATGTTCCGTCGCACCCTCGGGGTGTCGCCGTCGGTCTACTTCGGCAGGGCCGCGGAGCGCTGGTAGGCCAGCCCCGGCGCCTCGTCCCAGCCGCCGCCCAGCGCGGTGAACAGGTTCACCTCGGCCAACAGCTGTGCCAGGCGGTCGCTGATCAGGCCCTGCTGGGCACTGAACAGCGAACGCTGGGCGTCGAGGAAGGTCAGGCTGCTGTCGATGCCGGTGCGGTAGCGGTTCTCGGCCAGGTCGTGGTAGCGCTGGCTGGCCTCCACCAAGTCGCGTTGGGCCTGCAACTGCTGCTGGTAGGTGCTGCGCGCCGCCAGGCCGTCGGCCACTTCCTGGAAGGCGGTCTGGATCGACTTCTCGTAGCGTGCCACCTGCATGTCCTTCTGCAACTTGGCGTAGTCGAGGCTGGCACGCAGGCTGCCGGCGTTGAACAGCGGCAGGTTGACCTGCGGCTGGAACAGCCAGGTGCCGCTGCCGGCATCGAACAGGTCGGCCAATTCGCGGCTGCTGCTGCCGGCGTTGGCGGTCAGGCTGATGCTCGGGAAGAACGCCGCCCGCGCCGCGCCGATATTGGCGTTGGCGGCCTGCAGCTGGTACTCGGCCTGGCGGATGTCCGGGCGCCGTTGCAGCAGGTCGGCGGGCAGGCCGGCGGGCACCCGGGCGATCTGCTCGTCGGCCAGCGGCAGCGCCGGCAGGCGTTCGTCGACCTGCGCGCCGACCAGGCGCTGCAACTGGTTGAGGTCCTGGGCGGCCAGGCGGGTGTAACGCGCCACGGCAGCACGGGTGCTGTCGACGCGGGTGGTGGCCTGGATCTGGTCGAGCGCCGACAGGGTGCCGGTGCGGCGCTGGCGCTGGGTCAGGCGCAGGCTCTTCTCGTCGGCCTGCAGGGTCTGGCGCGACAGGGCCAGCAGCTCCTGGTCGGCGCGCCAGGTCAGGTAGGCGCCGGCGACACTGCTGAGCAGGCTGAGCTCGGCGCCACGTCGGGCCTCGTCGGTGGCCAGGTAGTTGAGCAGGGCCTGGTCGCTGAGGCTGCGCAATCGACCGAACAGGTCCAGTTCGTAGGCGCTGATGCCGACGGTGGCCGATTGCTGGGAACTGATCATGCCTTCGCCACCGGTGCGCCGCCGTGGCAGGTACTGGCGCGTGCCCTGGGCGTTGGCGGCGATCTTCGGCAGCAGTTCGGCGCGCTGGATGCGGTATTGGGCACGGTAGGCCTCGGCGTTGAGCACGGCCACGCGCAGGTCGCGGTTGTTGACCAGCGCGCTGTCGAGCAACTGGCGCAGCACCGGGTCACGGAACACCCCGCGCCAGTCGCCGGTCACCTCCGTGGCGGGTGGCCCGCCACGGTAGGCGACGCCCGTGGGGTACTGCTCGGCGCTGGGCGAGAGTGGACGCTGGTAGTCGGGGGCGAGGCTGCAACCGGTCAGAACGAGAGCAAGCAAGGGCAGGGTGATTCGCGGCATGACAGGGTCTCTGGGATCAGGTGCCGGCCATCCAGCGGGCCAGGCCATGGCGTCCGCTGACGCCGAGCTTGGCGGTGGCGCGTTTCAGGTAGGTCTCGACCGAGCTGTTCTTCACATTCAGGCGCTGGGCCATCTGCGGCACCGTGCCTCCGGTGAGCAGGCCGATGCACACTTCCTGTTCGCGGGTGGACAGGCGGATCGCCTCCTGCTCCAGGCGCTCGGTGAAGACCTGGCGCAGCGAACCGGCCTCATCCGCCTGAAGGCTTCCCGGTCGGCGCTGTGCCGCCTGCAGGAAAAGCTGGGCATGGTGCTCGACCAATGGCAGCAGAGTGTCGGACAGGCGCTTGAGCAGTGACAGCTCGGCCAGGGTAAACATCCGTTCGCTGCGCTGGCGGTGGCAGCAGATGACCCAGCGCCGGTCGCCGCTACGCGACACCAGGTTGCATTGGTGCGCGGGGGCGTTTATCTGGATCAGCAGCGGGTCTTCCATGCACATGATGCTTTGCAGCAGGGGATGGCGCAGCTGCGCCTGCGCGGGCGTCGCCTCGGGCAGGCCGGCGCTGCCCAGCACCTTGACCTGGCGAATGCTGGCCTGGTCGCTGTCGAGGGTCCATTCGCTGAGGTCGAGTCGATGGATCGGCACCTGGTCGTCGATCAGCTGGAACATCTGTTCGGCGAAGGTGGCATCGCCGGTGCTGGCAACCAGTGCGCCCAACTGCAGGTACAGGTGCGGGTCGTGGCGGTGTTCGAGGCTGTCGATCAGCTTCATGTCGTTGTCTTCCTTGATCCGGTAACGCGGTGGGTCTCGCGGTCGAGTCCTCTCTGTGCTGGGGCTTGGCGCTATTGAATAGCAGGCTCCGAGCCTGCGTCTGTAGCGGAAAGCGGGGACAGGAAATGCCAAATTATCCGACAAGAAAAGTCGGTATTTTCCTGGGCCCACGCAGCCAGAATCGATGGATTGTCGGACAATTGGCGCCGGAAACCGGCCAGATCGCCGGCGATTGCCACGCAGGCTGACAGGGGTAGGCAGGTACCGGCTGCCGACTATCGTCAATTTCCTACAAAAGATTCAGCAGGCTCAGGCGGAGCGAAAAGGTACTGGCCAATGTCCGGGTTTGGGGGGCCATACAGGGCACGGGGTGGGTGCTTGAATCCGCGGACGATCCCGTTTCAAGGAAGACCCGCCCATGTCCGTCGCCGATAGCTTCCCCCTGACCTGCGCCCAGCGCGACATCTGGCTGGACCAGATCAGCCATGGCGACTCGCCGCTCTACAACGTCGGCGGCTATCTCGAATTCGACGGTACCGTGGACAGTGGCCTGCTGCGGCGCGCGCTGGCGCATCTGGTCGCGCTTCACGACGGGTTGCGCACGGTGCTGGTGCGCGAGGCGGGGGACGATGGCGTGGCCCGCCAGCGCTTTGTGGCCGGTTTGCAGGTGCCGCTGGACGAGCACGACCTGCGCGGGCAGGCTGAGCCGTTCGCCGCTGCACAGCGTCTGGCCAAGACCTTGCTGCAACAGCCCTTCGCCCTTGAAACCGGACCGTTGCTGCGCATGGCATTGCTGCATGTGGGCGGCGGGCGCAGCCTGCTGATGTTGCAGGCCCATCACCTGATCCTCGACGGCTGGGGCCTGGAGCAGTTGCTCCACCAGCTGGGCCAGTACTACGGTCTGCTCGAGCAGGGCCTGGCACTGCCGGACACCGCCCCGTCCTACCGGACGTTCATCGAGGATGACCTGGCCTACCAGGGATCGGCCCGCCAGCAGCGCGATCTTGCCTATTGGCAATGCCGTTACCCGCAACTGCCCGATGCGCTGCTGCGCCCCAGGGAACAGGGCCTGCCGCCAGGTGCCACGCCCAGCCATGCGCTGGAGCGCAGTTTCGATGGCGACCTGCTGGCGCGCATGCGGCAACTGGCCGACGAGCTGCAGGGATCGGTCGCCCATGTGCTGCTGGCGGCCTTGCACGTGTGCTGTGCCCGGGCCTGGCAGCGGGACGACTGGGTGGTCGGCCTGCCGGTGCGCAACCGTGGCAATGCGCGGGCCAAGGCGACCCTGGGCATGTTCGTCCAGGTCAATGCCTTGCGCATGGACTTCGGCCGGCATTTGAGCTTCGCCGAGCTGGTGCGCGGTATCGGCGATGCCCTGCGGCGTGACCTGCGCCACCAGCGCCTGCCGCTCAGCGACCTTAACCGGGCGCTGGGGCTGTCCCGGGAGGCCCGGGGGCAGTTGTTCGAGATCACCGTGTCCTACGAGGAAGAGGGCCACGACCTGCGCTTTGGCAGCCTCGGCGCCCACAGCGTGAAGGTATGCAACGATCACGAGCCGACGCCGCTGTCGATCTACCTGCGCAGCAACCCGCACAATGGCAAGGCCTGGTTGCACCTGGTGCATAACCAGGCCTGGCTGGCCCCCGAAGAGGTCGAGGTGTTCACTGCGCGCCTGCTGCATGTGCTGGCCCAGGGGCTGGAGCGGCCGCAGGCGGCCATCGACGACTACGACCTGCTGTTGCCCGACGAGCACCAGCGCCTGCGGCTGTGGAATGCCACGGCCAGCGCCGCCCAAGGCCCGGCCCTGATCCATCGGCGCATCGAGGCCCAGGCCGCGCTGCGCGCCGAGGCGACGGCCGCCGTGCATGAGGGGCGCCACCTGAGTTATGCCGAGCTGAACAACCGCGCCAATCAGCTGGCCACGCAACTGCAGGCCTTGGGCGTGGCGCCGGAGCAGCGGGTGGCGGTGGTCGCCCGCCGAGGCCTGGACACTCTGGTTGGCCTGTTGGCGGTGCTCAAGGCTGGCGCGGCCTATGTGCCGATCGATCCGGCGCACCCGGGCGAGCGTCTGCGCTACCTGCTCGACGATTGCGCACCAAAGGTGGTGCTGACCCAGTCCGTCCTGCGCGAGCGCTTGCCGGCCATCGATGTGCCGGTGATCGAGCTGGACCGCTTGCCATTGCCCACGGCAGTGCTTGATGACCTCGAGATGCCGGGGCTTTCGGGTTCGAGCCTGGTCTATGTGATCTACACCTCCGGCTCCACCGGACAGCCCAAGGGCGTGATGATCGAGCACCGCATGCTCGCCAACCTGGTCGACTGGCACTGCGAAGCCTTTGACCTGCACCCGGGCAGCGCCACCTCCAGCCTGGCCGGTTTCGGCTTCGATGCCATGGCCTGGGAGATCTGGCCGACCCTGTGCGCCGGCGCCACCCTGCACCTGGCGCCGGTGGGCGAGAGCGGCGAGGACATCGACGCGCTGCTGCGCTGGTGGCGCGCCCAGCCGCTGCAGGTCAGCTTCCTGCCCACGCCGGTGGCAGAGCACGCCTTCGCCCAGGGCGAGGCGCATCCCACCTTGCGCACCTTGCTGGTCGGCGGTGATCGCCTGCGTCGCCTGGCCCGGGAGCAAGGCTGGCGGATCATCAACAACTACGGGCCGACCGAGGCCACGGTGGTGGCCAGCGCGGGCGAGGTGCGCCCGGGCCAGGTGCTGCACATCGGCGCGCCGGTGGCCAATACCCGCCTGCATGTGCTCGATGCCCAGGGCCGGCAACTGCCGATAGGCGCCGTCGGTGAGTTGTACATCGGCGGTGCGGGTGTCGCCCGCGGCTACCTGAATCGCCCCGACCTGACAGCCGAGCGCTTCCTCGACGACCCGTTCACCCCGCAGCACGGCGCCCGGATGTACCGCACAGGGGACCTGGTGCGCTGGTTGCCCGACGGCACCCTGGAGTACCTGGGGCGCGGCGACGACCAGGTGAAGATCCGCGGCGTGCGGGTCGAGCTGGGCGAGATCGAGAGCGCGCTGGCCAGCCACCCGGCCGTGCGCGAGGCGCTGGTGCTGCTGCGCGACGGCCAGTTGGTGGCCTGGTACCTCGGCGAACACGCCTCGACCCCATTGCAGTTGCACGAGCACCTGCGCAGGCGCCTGCCGGCCGCGTTGCTGCCGAGCGCCTTTGTGGCGATGACGGCCTGGCCGTTGACCGCCAATGGCAAGCTCGACCGTCGCGCCTTGCCCGCGCCGGGCAGCGAGGCCGCGGTGCGGCGCGCCCATGAGCCGCCCCAGGGCGAACTGGAGTTGCGCCTGGCCGCGCTGTGGGCCGAGCTGCTGGAGGTGGAGCAGGTTGGGCGGCACGATCACTTCTTCGAGCTGGGCGGCCATTCGCTGCTGGCGGTGCGCCTGATCGAGCGCATGCGTCAGGCGGGGCTGCAAGTAGATGCACAGGTCCTGTTCGGTCAGCCGACCTTGGCGAGCCTGGCCGCATCGCTCGGCAGTACCCCTGCGCAGTCGGTACCGGCTAACCACGTGGCCCCGGGTAGCCAGCGGATCACCCCCGAGATGCTGATCCTGACCCGCCTCGATCAGGCCAGCATCGACCGCATCGTCGGCATGGTTCCGGGTGGCGCGGCCAATGTGCAGGAAATCTACCCGCTGGCACCGCTGCAGGAAGGCCTGCTGTATCACCACCTCACCGAAGACCGTGACCCGTACCAGCAACAGGCGCTGTTCGCCTTCGCCAGCCAGGCTGCGCTGGAGGCGTTCAACCGCGCCTTGGCCGGGGTCATCGAGCGTCACGACATCCTGCGTACCAGCCTGGCCTGGGAAGGCCTGGCGCAGCCGCAGCAAGTGGTGTGGCGCCAGGCCTGGTTGCCGCTGAGGGTGCTTGCGCCCGGTTCGGGCGACGCGGCCACCCGGCTGCGCGAAGAGGCCCTGCGGCTGGACCTGCGCCAGGCGCCGATGATGGCCCTGGCCTGCGTCGAGGACAGCGCGCGGCAGCGCTGGCTGGGGCTGCTGCACTTCCACCACCTGGTCAACGACGCGGTCTCGGTGCAGGTGCTGCTGGCCGAGCTGGCGACGCTGATGGCGGGCGAGGGACACACGCTGCCAGCGCCCGTGCCGTATCGCAACTACGTCGCCCTGAGCCGCGACGAGGTCAGGCAGGCGGGGCATGAAGCCTTCCTGCGCGAAGCCCTGGCCGGGGTGGAAGCGCCCCCTAGGCTGGCCGGCATGGGCGAGGAGGGCCAGGCCAAGGTTGAAACCTGCGCCCTGACCGTTCCTGAGGGCTTGGCCACGACCTTGCGCCAGCGCGTGCGTCAGCACGACGTCGGCCTGGGCAGCCTGATGCACCTGGCCTGGGCCCAGGTGCTGGGAGCCTTGGGCGGCCGCGACGAGGTGCTATTTGGCACCGTGCTGCTGGGGCGTGTGATGGCGGGCGAGGGCGCCGAGCGGGCGCTGGGCATGTTCATCAACAGCCTGCCGCTGCGGGTGTCGCTGGCCGGTCGTGATGTGGGCCAGGCGCTGGCCGGAATCCACGGCCAGCTGGCGGCACTGCTCGGGCACGAGGATGCGCCGTTGGTGCTGGCCCAGCGCTGCAGCGGCTTGCCTGCCGGGGTGGCGTTGTTCGACAGCCTGCTCAATTATCGGCATGGCGCCGCGCACGACAGCGTGGCGCTGCCTGGCGTGACGTTGCTCGATGCCAGCGAGGTGCACAGCCACGCCCTGGTGCTGACCGTGGACGAGCAGGGCGACAGCCTGCGGCTGAGTGTGCGGGCGCCTCGCGAGCTGGGCGCCGAACGGGTGCTCGGGCATGTTTGCTGCGCCCTGCAGGCGCTGGCCAATGCCCTGGTCAGCGAGCCGCCAGTGGCGCTCCAATCGCTTTCGACCTTGCCGGAGACGGAGCGCGTCTATCTGCTGGAGACCCTCAATGCCACCGAGGTGGCGCTGGATCCCGCCTATCCGCACCTGCCGGCGTTGTTCGCCGCCCAGGTGCGACGCACGCCGGATGCCGTGGCGCTGCAGAGCGAAGAGACACAGCTCACCTACCGCGAGCTCGATGCCCTGGCCAACCGGCTGGCCCATCACCTGATCGGCCTGGGCGTGCGGCCCGACAGCCGGGTCGCCGTGTGCCTGGAGCGCGGCGCCTCGCTGATTGTTGGCTTGCTCGGCGTGCTCAAGGCCGGTGGCGCCTATGTGCCGCTGGACCCCGGCTACCCCGACGAACGCCTGCACTACATGCTTGCCGACAGCGCGCCCCTGGCACTGCTGGTGCACGGAGCCACCCGCGGCCTGTTCGAGGGCCTGTCGACACCGCTGGTGGACCTGGATCACGGTGACTGGCAGGGGCATGGCGACCCTGCGCCCGAACTGCCGGAACTGGGCGGCGGGCACCTGGCCTATGTCATGTACACCTCGGGCTCCACCGGTACGCCGAAAGGGGTGATGGTCGAGCATCGCGGGTTGTGCAACCTGATGCGCTGGGGCAGCGAGCTGTGCCCGCCACAGGCCGACGACGCGCTGCTGCAACGGGCGCCGTTCAGCTTCGACGGCTCGGTGTGGGAGTTGTTCTGGCCGCTGTGCGCCGGCTTGCGCCTGGTGCTGGCGCGCCCCGACGGGCACCGCGATCCGGCCTATCTGGTGCAGCTGATCCAGACGCGCCGGGTGACTACCGTCAAGTTTGTCCCGGCCCTGCTGCAGGCGTTTCTCGACACCCCGGGCGTCGAGCGTTGCAGCAGCCTGCGCGATGTCTTCTGTGGCGGCGGCGAGCTGACCCTGGCGCTGGCGCAACAGGTGCGCCAGGCCTTGCCCCAGGTGCGCCTGCACAATGTCTATGGCCCCACCGAGGCCACCGTGGACAGCACCGCCTGGACCCTGGAGCCGCGCCAGCCGTTGCCCGCCGTCGCCCCGCCGATCGGGCGGGCGATCGGCAATACCCGCCTGTACGTGCTCGACGCCCATGACCGTCCGGTGCCCGTGGGTTGTGCTGGCGAACTGCATATCGGCGGCATCGGCGTGGCCCGCGGCTATCTGGGCTTGCCGACGTTGCAGTTCGAGCGCTTCATCGCCAGCCCGTTCGTGGCCGGCGACCGCCTGTACCGTACCGGCGACCTGGTGCGTTATCGCGCCGATGGCGAGCTGGAGTTCATCGGGCGCAATGACTTCCAGGTCAAGCTCAACGGCCTGCGTATCGAGCCGGGCGAAATCGAGGCGCTGCTGGCCGCCCACCCGGCCTTAAGCCAGGCCGTGGTGCTGGTGCGCGAGGAGCGGTTGGTGGCCTATGCCAGCTGTCGCGACGGCCATGCCGCGCCGACGCTGGAAGCGCTGCGTACGTACCTGTCGGCGCGCCTGCCGGCCTATATGGTGCCTTCGGCCTATGTGCTCCTGGCCGAGCTGCCGCTGAGCCCCAACGGCAAGGTCGATCGCCGCGCCTTGCCGGCGCCGGGCGCGGAGGCGGTGATCAGCCGGGCCTATGAGGCGCCCCGCGACGAGCTGGAGCATGCGCTGGCGCAGATCTGGACGGAGGTGCTGAAGATCGAGCAGGTCGGCCGTGACGACAACTTCTTCGAGCTCGGCGGACACTCACTGCTGGCGGTCAGCCTGGTGGCGCGCATGCGCCAGGCGGGGTTGCATGCCGATGCGCGCCTGTTGTTCAGCCAGCCGACCCTGGCGGGCCTGGCGGCCAACACCCGGCGTGAGCAGGAACAGGTGGCGATTGCGCAGACCACCATTCCGGCGCTGAAGGGCAGGCGGCGGATCTGATGAGTCACGAGGGGGCGTGGGAGCCGGCTTGGCCCGCGAGGCGCTGCATGGCACCGGCTTGGCCGGTGATCGCGGGGCTAGCCCGCTCCCACGTTGGTAGAACGCCAGATTATTTCGGCGAAATGCGATAGACGCAGCGCCGATCCCCCGAGATCAGGTGCTCGCAACGTTCCACCAGCCCCTGCTCGCCGATCGCCGCCTGGAACACCTGCAGCTCGCTGCGGCAGAACCCCTGGCAGCGGGTGGCGGCGATGCAGATCGGGCAGTGGTTCTCGACGATCAGCCAGTCATTGCCGTCGGCCTGCATCTCGGCCATGTAGCCGGCGCGCTCGCGCAACTGCACGAGGATGCGCACCTTGTCTTCCAGGCTCTGGCCATCGGCGCAGGCCTGCTGGTACTCACGGCTGTTGCTGTCCTCCATGCGGCTGATCAGGCGGTCGACCCCGTCGCTGCCGAACACCTGCTCGACGCTCTCGATCAGTTGCAGGGTCAGCACGCTGTGGGAATCGGGGAAGCGGCGCTGGGCCGTGGCGGTCAGCGCCCATTTTTGCGAAGGGCGCCCGGCGCCCTTGGCCGGCACGCTGATGCCGCTGATCAGGTCGGACGCCTGCAGTTTCTGCACCTGCTGGCGGGTGGCTTCGAAGGTGATAGCGAGCAGCTGGGCCAGGTCGGCGGTCTTGAGCGGCCCGCGGGTCTTGAGCAGGAACAGGATGCGGTCGGCGGTGCAGTTGGTATCAACGGTGGTCGAGGTCATGGAGCGCTGGAAACCGGGCGTGAATGAACGGATCGGGCACTCTCCTGGGCCATCCTTTGCGCAGGCAAGTGGGCGAAGGATAGCCCGGATTCGCGGTGAATTGTGCAAGATGAACGATTATCGATAAGAAAATTTATATGCGATAAAAATATAAAAGGTATTAGTTGTATTTATTGGGTCTGCGTCTAGGCTCAATTGCGGAGCCTGTGCTTGCCGGTCCCAGGGAGGGGTGCGTGCAAGTCAATCGACACCTTGCTGGTAGATGCCGGGCATGGGCTCACCCACAATAACTCGACAGGGATGTGAGTGCATGAATGCCCAGAAACCCGTGACCATCTACGAACACGCCGACGAACTGAACAGTCTGCAAGGCGTGGTCGACCTGGTGAAGCTCTCCGACCAGTACCGCCAGTCCGCCATCCTGCATTCGGCGCTGGCCCAGCGTGTGTTCGACCACACCCGCCAGCCGGTCAGCGCCCAGGCCCTGAGCGATGCGCTGGGTTGGGTGCCGAACAAGGGCCGCATCTTCCTCAACGCGCTGGTAGCCATGGGCCTGCTGAAACGCACTGCCCAAGGTTTCGAGAACCTGCCGCTGAGCCAGCGTTTCCTGGTCAGCGACAGCGCCGAGTTCATCGGCCCGATCATCGATCATCAGCGTCTGCAGTGGCATAACTGGCCGCGCCTGGACGAAGTGCTGCGCAGCCGCACCTCGCTGGATTTCCAGCAGGAAAACCGTTTCAAGCACGACCTGGCGGCTCGCGATGCCTTCAACGATGCCATGGTCCGCTTCAGCCAGCCCATGGTCGACGTGCTGCGTGACCTGCCGCTGTTCGACAAGGCCCGGCGGGTGATCGACCTGGCCGGTGGCCACGGTACCTACCTGGCCGAGATCGCCAGCCGAAATCCGCAGGTCAAGGGTGAGGTCTGGGACCTGGAGCCGACCCGCGAGGCGGCTGCGGCCACCTTCGCCAAGTACCGTCTCGACGACCGCCTGGGCTTCCATGCCCGCAACCTGCTGGACCTGGCGCAGTACCAGGGCGAGCGGGCAGACGTGGTGATGCTCAACGACTGCCTGCACTATTTCACCCGCGAGCAGGTGCGCACCCTGATCGCCGGCGCCGCCGGCATGGTCGAGGGTGACGGCGCGCTGCTGGTGCTGAGCATGGCCCTGGAGGATGACGAGATCCATCCGGCGCTGTCGGCCGACTTCTCCCTGCACATGATGCTCAACACGGTCAACGGCGAGCTGCACTCGACCCGCTACCTGATCGACAGCATGGCGAAGGCGGGGCTCACCGTGGAGCAGGAGCCGATCGGCCGCTACACCCTGCTGATCGGACGGAGGGCTGTCTGATGCTGCGCTTGTTGGCATTGCATGCCGCGCCGCTCGGCGACGCGGCGGCCCAGGCCCTGGACAGCCTGGGCAGCGCTGCTGCGGCGGCGGGTTTCAGCCTGCAGGTCAGCCAGAAGCCGGCCGGCCAGGGACCGGTGGACGCGGTCTGCCTGCTGCTCGACAGCGCCACGCCGCCGGCGGCGTTGAACACGCTGCTCAACGAGGCCAGCGGACTGTGCCGCAACACCGCGCTGGTGCTGGTCCGCGTGCAGGGCGCACTGGCGCAGTTGCCTTCCGCCAGCGGCGTGATCGCCCAGTGGCAGCAGGCGAGCCAGGGCTTCCTCTATCCCTACTCGCTGGATATCGGTGCCGGGCAGGCGCCGGAGCTGGCGATCAAGGACTGGCTGGCGGGCTTCGCCAAGTTCGCAGCCGCGACCAAGCTGTGGCGCTCGCTCGACGGCCTGGGGCTGGACGAAGCGGCGCGGGCCGCGCAGCGCCCCGAGATGAACCACGTCAATATCCTCACCCGCGACCTGGAAGCCTCCAAGGCGTTCTACAGCGACATCCTCGGCGCCAACTACTGCTACAACCTCGGCCCGCGCAAGGCCGTGATGGAGCTCAACGGCTTCGACTTCTTCATCGAGCAGAGCGAGTCGTTCAGTTACCCGACCGGCTACCACATCGGTGTGCGGGCGCTGCCCGAGGACGTTCGGCGCATCGCCGAGCAGGTCAGCGCCGCCGGCACCATCAAGCTGGTCAAGGGCAACGGCCCGGCGCCGGGCTACCACCATGGGCCGGACAACGTGCGCAGCGCCGTCTACTTCGAGGACCCGGATGGCCTGGTGATCGAAGTCTACAGCGCTGAAGTGGAGATGATCGAAAGCAACCCACGGTTGCTCCTCGACCGCCTCTGATCCCACGTCGTCACAGGCCTGCCATCGGGCAGGCCTGTGCCCAGGCAGGTATTTGCATGAACAGCTACAAACAGTGGCATTGGCCACGGCTGCCCAGCCCGTTGCCCAAGGATGTCAGCGACCGGGCATTGATGGGTTACCCGCAGCATTACCAGGAGCACCCATTGCAGACGCAGGTCGCCACGGCGCTCGACGATCTGCTCCAGGCGCCGCTGGACGGCCTGCTGACGCTGCTCGAGCAGCCGCGCCAGCCGTTGGCCCGGCGCATTGCCGCTGGCGAGGTGCTGGCATTGCGTGGCGACCCGCGCATCGACACCTTCGCCCCGCAGATGATCGACATTCCCGCCGCGCGGGTGCACATCGGCCTCGATCCGCGCGCGGTCGAGCAGGTGATGGACCAGTTCGACGGGCTCGGCCTGGACCGCAGCTGGATCGACAAGGAGACCCCGCGCCACGCCGTGGAGCTGGCGGCATTTCGTATCGCCCGCTTTCCGGTGACGCACCAGGAGTACCGCCAGTTCCTGCTCGACAGCGGGCATGCCGGCATCCCTGACGGCTGGGCGTTCGGCCGCTACCCGCGGCATCACGCCAACCATCCGGTGTACAGCGTCTCGGCCAGTGACGCCGACGCCTACGCCCGGTGGCTCAGCGAACGCACCGGCCGGCGTTTCGCCCTGCCCAGCGAGGCGCAATGGGAGTACGCCGCCGCCGGCCCTGAAGGCCGCCAGTTCCCCTGGGGCGACGCCTACCAGGTCGAGCAGGCCAACACCGCCGAGCTGGGCTACCTGGACAGCACGCCGGTCGGCGTGTTCATCGACGCCGCCTCGCCCTTCGGCGTGTTGGACATGGCCGGCAATGTCGAGGAGTACGTGGCCGAGGACTACCGGCCATACCCCGGCGGCCCGCAGATCGAGGACGACCTGGTGCTCGATGTCGGCACCCACCGCGTGGCCCGCGGTGGCAGCTTCACCCGTTTCCGCGACCTGGCGCGCACCGCGCGCCGCCACGGGCGTTACCCGCGACCGATCTACGTCATGGGTTTTCGCCTGGTTGAAAACCACAACTGAGCTGTTCCGTCTTCCGTGCAAGAGGTCTGATTCCATGAACAAGGATGTTTCGCTTCACACCATCGTGCCGATTTCCATCCTCGGCGGCGACGTCGACGCCCATTTCTTCGGCTTCCACGGCTTCGAGCGTGACCAGGAGCACTTCGCCGTCGGCATCGGCCGCGAGCAGTGCGACGTGCCGCTGGTGCGGGTGCACTCCGAATGCATCACCGGCGATGTGTTCGGCTCGCAGCGCTGCGATTGCGGCCCGCAGCTGCAGGAGGCGCTGCGCACCCTCAAGGAGGTGGGCGGCTACCTGATCTACCTGCGCCAGGAAGGGCGCGGCATTGGCCTGTACTCCAAGTTCGAGGCCTACCTGCTGCAGGACAAGGGCCTGGATACCTACGAGGCCAACCTGCGTCTGAACCACCTGGCCGACTCGCGCTCGTTCGACCCGGCCGTGCAGATCCTCCGCGCCCTGGGCGTTGACCAGTGCCGGTTGCTGACCAACAACCCGGAGAAGGTCGCCCAGTTGCGCGCCGGTGGCATCGATGTGATCGAGCAGGTGCCCACCGGGGTGTTCCTGACCAATCACAACCGCAACTACCTGCAGGCGAAGGCGGTCAAGTCCAGCCATTCGATCAAGCTCTGACTCCAGCGAAAAAGGATCTTTCGATGAAACACATTGGCCCTATCAGCGGTATCGCCGCCCATGCCGCGCGCTTCGTCGCCACCGCCGGCTACGACAACCAGGTAATCCTGTGGAACGCCGCCACCGGCGAGCCGATCCACCGCGTGCACCACGACCACCTGGCCAACCAGTGCGCGTTCAGCAGTGACGGCAAGCACCTGGTCAGCGCCAGCAGCGACTACACCGCGCGCATCTGGGAAGTGCCGAGCATGCGCCTGAAAGCCGTGCTGCAGGGGCACAACGACGACGTCGAGATGGCGGTGTTCTCGCCCGACAGCCAGCGCGTGGCCACCTGCTCGCGTGACCACGTGCTGCGCATCTTCGACCTCGACGGCGTGCAGCTGCAGGCGTTCCATGGCCACCAGGCCGACGTCATCTCGGTGGTCTGGTCGCCGGACGGCCAGCGCCTGATCTCCAGCAGCGACGACGGTACCGTGCGCCAGTGGGACACCCGCACCGGCCAGCAATGCGACGAGGTGGACATCGGCGGCGTGGAAACCGACACCATTGCCATCACCCGCGAAGGCGTGGTGTTCGCCGGGGACGACGAGGGGCGTATCTCGATCATCGCCCAGGGCCAGGTGCAGACCGTGCCGGCCCACGCCGCCGGGATCAAGCGCATCGTCTGGAACGACGACAAGCGCCTGCTGGTGAGCCTGAGCTACGACCGCTCGGCGATCCTCTGGACCTTCGACGCCGGGCGTAACCTGGTCAAGCGCCGCAGCACCGCGCTGCCGAGCATCGTCTGGCCGCGCAGCTGCGCCTTCGTCGGTGACGAACAGCTGGTGTTCGCCACCTTCGGTTCGCGCTACGCCACCTGGAACTACGAGCAGGACCAATGGCAGGTGTCGGGCATCGAGCCGGCGGTGAGCATCAACGCCGTGGTGCGCAGCGACGAGCGCCAGTACAGCATCGGCGACGCCGGCATCCTGCACCGTGACGACCAGCCGGTGACCAGTGTCGGCAGCCTGTGCAACTTCCTCCTGCCGTTCGGCCCGCTGCTGCTGACCGGCGGCCAGATGGGCCAGGTGTTCGACGGCCTGTCCGGGCGCATGCTGTACCAGCACCGTTCGCCGCTCAACTGCGGCGCAACTTTCGTCAGGAACGGCGAGGACCTGGCGCTGATCGGCACCTACACCGGCGAAGGCCTGGTGTTCGGCCATGACGGCCAGGGCGGACTGCGCCTGGTGGCGTCGATCCCCATGCACGACAACGCGATCAAGGGCGTGGCCGCCGACGAGCGCCACCTGTTCAGCGTCTGCGCCTCGGCCGATGCCGCGCTGCACAGCATCGAGGATTTCAGCAGCGTGCGGCATATCGAGGGGGCGCACACGCGTATTTCCAATGGCTGCTGCCCGATCACCGGCGGCTTCGCCAGCATCGGTCGCGACCTCAAGCTGCGCCTGTGGCTGGAGACCGGCGACGAGGTGTTCGACTCGCCGCACCAGCACTCGATCAAGTGCATCGCCGCCTCCGGCGATGGCCGGGTGATCGCCACCGCGGCCTACAACGGTACCGTGGCGCTGTTCGACCTGGCCTCGCGGCGCTGGCTGCCCATGCAGCGGCCGACCGCCAGCGGTATTTCCTGCCTGACCCACGACGCCGTCAGCGACGCCTTCCTGGCCAGCTCCTATGACGGGCGCATCTACGGTATCGACGCCCGCCTGGCGTCCTGAAGGAGCAGCACGATGAGCAAGCAAGCAAGCGACTTCATGGCCCAGGGCGATTACCGCAAGGCCCTCGACACTTCGTTCGTGCACCGCTACAGCCATGGCGAGGACGAGTGGTCGTGGGATATCGGCATGATCCAGGCGGCCCAGGCCTTCCTTGAACGGCTCGACCCGCGTGCCGACCAGCATGTGCTGGACATCGGTGTGGGCCGTGGCCGTGACGCCTCCACCTTCATCCTCGCCGGGCACCGGGTCACCGGGCTGGATATCGTCGAGAACTCCAGCTGGCCGTTGCTGCGCAAGCGCTGGGGCGATCGACTGGACCTGGTGAACAAGGCCATGCAGGACTGGCAGCCGGCGCCGGGCACGGTGTTCGACGCGGCCCTGGACAATGGCTGCTTCCACCACCAGCACCCGGATGAGTGGGCTGCATACCTGGGCCATGTGCGCCGCCTGCTGCGCCCCGGCGCGCTGGTGGGGCTGAACGTGTTCGGGGTCGACGCGGCCCATCCGCAGCCGGGCTGGCGCGAGATGGACAACCAGCGCCAGGGCTACTTCTTCACCGACGACGGCATCCGCCAGACCCTCGAGGGCCATGGCTTCACCTGGCAGGGGCTGGAGGTGATCGAGCGCCAGCACGGCGAGGCTCGCTACCTGCTGGCGCTGGTTCGCACGTGAGTGCAATTGATCGCCACTACCTGGACATGGCCCTGGCGCTCGCCAGCCAGGGCCTGTACAGCACCATGCCCAACCCGCGGGTCGGCTGCGTGATCGTCAACGCCGGGCAGGTGGTGGGGCGCGGCTGGCATCAGCGCGCCGGCCAGGCCCATGCCGAAGTGCACGCCCTGCGCGAGGCGGGCACGGCGGCGCGGGGTGCGACCGCCTATGTGACCCTGGAACCCTGTGGTCACCATGGGCGCACGCCGCCGTGCGCCGATGCCCTGGTGGCGGCGGGGGTGAGTCGGGTGGTCACGGCCAGCGGCGATGTCTCGCAGAGCATCGGCGCGGATCGCCTGCGTGGTGCGGGCATCGCGGTCGAGGCCTTGCCTTGCCCACGGGCACGGGCGCTCAATCGCGGGTTCTTCTCGCGCATCGAGCGCCAGCGCCCTTGGGTGCGGGTGTTGCGTCCGGCGGCGCTGGAGATCGGTACGCTGGGCGAAGGCACGATGCTCAGCCATTGCGACGAGCAGACGCCCCTGGCGCACTGGCGGGGCAGGGCTTCGGCGTTGCTGACCACTTGTGACTGGGTGAAGGCCTGCGACACCTCGCTGGTGGCGCAGGTTGCCGGGCAAAGGGCCGAGCCGGTGGTGCCCTTGCGGGTACTGCTCGACCAGGGGCTGGACTGCCCGGCTTCGGCCAAGGTGCTCGATGGGCGGGCGCCGACGTTGGTGCTGCATGGGGCGCAGGCGAGGCGGGACGGTCGGTATGCCCGTGCGCGTTGCCAGGAGCTGGAGGATCTGGGTGGCTTGCAGCTACTACAGGCGCTGCATGAACTCGACTGTAACGAAGTCCAGGTCGAGGCCGAGCCAGCCTGGTGCGAGGCCCTGGCGCGCCAGGGACTGGTGGATGAGTGGCTGGTCCAGGTCTAGCGCCCTGTGCTTTCCCTGTAGGAGCGGCCTTGTGCCGCGAAATGGCTGCAAAGCAGCCCCGGCGATCGTGATCACATCACAGATCCTTGGGGCCTTATTGATTTAACTGCAATAGCGTGGGAGCGGGCTTGCCCCGCGATGCGATGTGTGGCACCGGCTTTGCCGGTGATCGCGGGGCAAGCCCGCTCCCACGCTGGTGATGCTTACAACTTTGTTCCCGCTGCGACAGGTGATCTGGGAAACGCGCAACCTAGCGACTGCAGATCAGCCCGACCTGCAGGCTGTTCTGCTCGAACAGGTCCCAATACCCAGGCGGATGCGCTTTCTTGCGGATCCCGCTGATCAGTGGGGCAATCCAGCGCACGTTGCGCAGGCCGACATCGTGGGCGGCCTGTTCGTAGACCGACTTTTGCCAGCGGTAATAGGTGAAGTCCGCAGGCGGTGTACTCATGAACTGGCCCCGGCAGCGCAGGCCGCCTTCCACCGGCTGTTCGTCCAGCACACGAATGCCGTACTCGGTGAAATTGCCCAGGGCCAGGTCGAAGGCGGGGTTCGCCGTGTAGGCGATCAGCTGTCCGTTCGGCTTGAGGTTAAGGGCGACACTCTCGAACATGCGCCGCAATTCCTCGACACTGCCGGCGTAGTTGAACAGCCAGGCGGCGGTGACCTTGTCGAACTGGCCAATGCGGCCCATCTGCGCCACGTCGCGCACTTCGTAGGCGATGCCGTCGTTGGCCTGGCGCGCCTGGTAGATCATGCTCGGCGAGATATCCACGCCGTGTACCCGCGCCGCGCCCCAGTCCTTCAGGCGGCGGCTGAAGAAGCCATGGCCGCAGGCCAGGTCGAGAACTTCCTCGCCGGTCACTTCGCCGGCCATGTAGCGAAACGTGTCGACCTCGACCCCGCGCTGGCTGGCGTGGCTGGTGAAGTCTTCGAACTGCTCGCTGATCCGCTCGTAGACTTCCTTGGATTCCTTCATGGGCGCTCCTTGTTTTCAGAGGTGAGTCGCAGCGCCAACGGCAGCGCCAGCAGCGGCGCGCAGGCGAACACGGCGAACAGCCATAGCGCCGCCTGGCGCGCACCTTGCTCGCCGCCGGGCTCGACCAGCCCGGCGCCGTTGGCGACCAGGCCGGCCAGGGCCGCGGCCAGGGCGGTGGCGTAGAGTTGCACGGTGGTGATCGAGGCCGAGGCGAGGTTTTCCTCGCCGGGGCGCGCTGCCTGCAGCACCCGGGTGAGCAGGTGCGGCCAGCCCAGGCCGATGCCCAGGCCGACGCCGGCCAGGGCCAGGGCGAACAGGGCCAGGCCCGGCGCGCTGGCGATCCAGGCCGGGGCGGGGGTCAGCACGGCCAGGGCCAGCAGCGCCACGGCCACCACCAGCGGCCCGCTGCGGATCTGCCAGGCGCCGCCATCGCGGTCGCGTCCGGCGCTGGCCAGGGCGCCAACCGTCCAGCCAGCGGCCATCACGGCGGTCAGGTAGCCGGCGGCCAGAGGGCCGAAGCCATGGATGCGCTGCAGGAAGTAAGGTACATAGATTTCGGTGGTGATGGCCGCCACCAGCAGGCACATCATGGCGAACAGCGCGCCCATCGGTTGCCTGAGGCTGTAGGCCCCGGTGGGCAACAGGTGATGGCGCGCCCGCGGATCGCGGCGGGCGATCAGCGCGGCGAGGGCCAGGCCCACGACGATGCCGGCCAGGTTGATCCACAAGGTATCGGCCAGGCTGGCTGCACAGATCGCCAGCACCGAGGCCACCAGGCAGGCGATCAGCCCGTAGGCCGGGCGCGCGCCATTGTCGTCCACGGCCTGGCGCGCCGGCAGGCGCAGGCAGACGATCAGCGCCAGGGCGCCAGCCACCGGCAGCAGCGACCAGAACGCCCAGCGCCAGTGTCCACCTTCGGCGAACACCCCGCCCACGGCCGGGCCGCACAGCGTGGCCACGCCCCACATCGCCGAGACCAGGGCCATGGCGCGGGGCCACAGGCGGCTGTCGAACACCAGGTGGATCAGCGCATAGCTCAGGGCGAACAGGATGCCGCCACCCAGGCCCTGCACGCTGCGTCCAAGCAGCAGCATCGGCATGCTCCCGGCCTGGGCGCAGAGCAGCGAGCCGATGGTGAACACCAGCAGCGCCAGCAGGTAGGCGACTCGCGGCCCACTGCGGGCCAGCAGGCGGGTGGAGAGGGTGGAACCGATGATCGAGGCGACCACGAACAAGGTGGTGTTCCAGGCATAGAAGGCCAACCCGCCGATCTCTTCGATCACGGTCGGCAGCAGGGTGGTGACGATGTAGACATTGATGGCATGCAGGGCGACGCCGCCGGCCAGGGCGATCGAGCGCAGCGCGTTGCCGCCGCTGAGCAGTTCGCTCCAGCGCGCCGGGGGCTGTTCGGGGATTGCGGTCATGTACGCTCCTTGCGTGGTCCTGCGCTGGGAGTCTAGGAGTCGGAAAATCATTATTCAAGGTTTTGCTTGTGTAATTTGGCGGTGATGTTTTTGCTAGGATCGTGCTCTTTTGTCTTGTTTCAGGAGCGTCACCCATGATCATCAGCACCACCAGCCAGCTCGACGGCCGCCCGATTGCCGAGTACCTCGGCGTGGTCAGCGCCGAATCGGTGCAGGGGATCAACTTCGTGCGCGATTTCTTCGCACGCTTTCGCGACTTCTTCGGCGGCCGCTCACAAACCCTGGAGGGCGCGCTGAAGCTGGCCCGCGAGCAGGCCACCGAGGAACTCATGGCGCGGGCACGGCAGTTGCAAGCCGATGCGCTGGTGGGCGTGGACTTCGAGATCAGCATGCCGTCGGTACAGGGCGGCATGGTCGTGGTGTTCGCCACCGGCACGGCGGTACGTCTGAAGTAAGGCCAGTTGCCACTGGTCGGACCAGGAAATTTTGTCCGACTGGTCTGCAAATGACCGGCTAGTCTAACTTCAACGGACCGCCGCTTCACTAGGCAGGCGTATTGCCTGCCGGCACGGTCGCCATTGGAGGGAGACAGGGCATGAGCGAATCCTATTTCGAAGACCTGAACGATGCGTTTCCGATCAACAGCCAGGTGCGCTGTGGCCAGGCAGCCGTGCGCCTGGGCTTTGCCAACATGACCCTGGACGAGTCGGAACAACTGCAACCGGCGCACCTGCAGCGGGCCAAGAAGGGGCGTTTCACGCCGCGTGTCCCGTCGAAGAAGTAAATCCGCGCTGAATCCCCATCGCGGCGCCCACAGGTCCTGTGGGCGCCGTCGCGTTCAATGGGCCCCGGCGCCCTTGCTCAGGTCGCTCTTCGTGGTTGGCCAGGATCACCACCCCCCCCGGCGACCTTCTGCAGTGCCGCGGGGCCCGCTACCGGTCGGACCTGTACCAGGATGCCTGCCGCCATTGCCAGGGCGTGGCGCTGGCGCAGGTGATCATCGTCGAGGGGCTCGCCCCCTGATCAGACCCGCAGGTGCGGGTCTTTCTTTTCCGGGTTTTCGCCGGCAGGGCGTGGAGTCGCCGGCATGTCCGTGGTGGGCAGCGGCGTGTCCTGCACGGCGTCGGTATCGGCGGGTGGCGGCTGGTCACGGGTGCGCAGCAGTGACAACAGCACTCCGCCCAGCAGCAATCCGAACGTCACCCCCAGCGATATCCCGGCCGGCACCTTGCCCACCAGCCCGTGCCAGAAGATCTTGCAGCCGATGAAGATCAGCACCAGCGCCAGCGCGTACTTGAGGTAGACGAAGCGGTGCATCAGCGCCGCCAGGGCGAAGTACAGCGAACGCAGGCCAAGGATGGCGAAGATGTTCGAGGTGTAGACGATGAACGGGTCCTGGGTGATGGCGAAGATCGCCGGCACGCTGTCGACGGCGAACACCAGGTCGGCCAGCTCGATCAAGACCAGGGCGAGGAACAGCGGCGTGGCATAGCGGATCGCCCGCGTCGCCCCGGGCGGCGTGAGCTGGACGAAGAAGTGCCGGCCATGCAGCTGGTCGGTGACGCGCATGTGCCGGCGCACGAAGCGCAGCACCGGGTTGTTGGCCAGGTCCGGGTGGGCGTCGTCCTTTGACAGGGCCATCTTCACCCCGGTGAACAGCAGGAAGGCGCCGAACAGGTACAGCACCCAGGCGAAGTGCTGCACCAGCGCGGCGCCCACGCCGATCATGATCGCCCGCAGCACCACTACCCCGAGGATGCCCCAGAACAGCACGCGATGCTGGTAGCGGCGGGGGATGGCGAAGAAACTGAAGATCATCGCCATGACGAACACGTTGTCCATCGACAGCGACTGCTCGACCAGGAAACCGGTGTAGAACTCCAGCGCCGGCTGCGCGCCCAGCTCATGCCAGACCCACAGGCCGAACAGCACGCCAACGCTGAAGTAGCCCGAGTACAGCAACAGGCTTTCGCGCATCTCGATCTCGCGGTCCTGGCGGTGCAGCACACCCAGGTCGAGAACCAGCAAGGCGATGACGATGGTGATGAAGACCAGCCACAACCAGGCGCTGGTGCCGAGAAAAGGCGTGAAGAGGAAATGCTGCAGAGCCGTCATGAGCCCCTCCTTGATTGTCGACGTTGCAAGGCAACAGTGATTCCGACATGGCGGCGCAAACCGTCAGAGGGGCCCGGCATCACATGCTTCTGAGCCTAGTCGCGATCGCCGGGCTTGCGAATGGCAGGCTGTTACATTTCTTTGCCTGAATCCAATGGTTGCGAAGTATCCGCCGGCTGGGGCGCCAACATCGAGGCGTGGTGAGTATCCCGAGTCCGACCCGAAACGGGGCTCGGAATGCTCATGTACGCCAGTGCATTGCGCTTGCTTCCCCTTTTAGCCTAGTTTGGCCTCGCGCAGACACATTTCGTACTTAGGCGCAGCCCTTGGTAGCCCTGATGCGGTCAATAGCCCTCGAGCCCAAACACCTTGAAAGACCTGGTACTCAGGCGCAGTCGCTGACGGTGCCGGCGGCCTTGTGCCCCCGGCTCACCCACCAGCCAAACCCCGCCGCCGTGAAGAACATGATCAGGCTGTAGATCGCCGCCGGCACCGCCATGGTCGCGTTGTTGAGCAGCGTCGGGCTCAGGGCCAGGGCGATGGCCAGGGTGCCGTTGTGGATGCCGATCTCCATGCCGATGGCGATCGCCTGGCGCTTCGGAATGCTCAGCAGGCGCGGCACCCAGTAGCCTACCGCGAGGCTGAGCAGGTTGAACAGCAGCGCGGCGCCCCCGACGATCGGCGCGTACTCGACCACGGTCTGCCAGTCCTTGGCCAGGGCCAGGACGATGGTGAAGGCCAGGAACAGCGCCGCGACGATCTTCATCGGTTTTTCCATGCGCGCGGCGAAGCGCGGCGTCCAGCGGCGAATCAGCATGCCCAGCGCCACCGGCAGCAGGACGATGGCGAACACCTGCATGACCTTGGCAAATTGCAGCGGGATGGCCTGGTCCGATTCCATGAACCAGATCAGCGACAGGTTCACCAGTAGCGGCATGGTGAGGATGGCGATCAGCGAGTTGACCGCGGTCAGGGTGATGTTCAGCGCCACGTCGCCATGGGCCAGGTGGCTGAACAGGTTGGCGGTGGTGCCGCCCGGAGAGGCGGCCAGCAGCATCAGGCCTACCGCCAGCGCCGATTCGAGGCCGAAGCCGTTGGCGATCAGGAAGCACACCAGCGGCAGCAGCAGGATCTGGCAGACCAGGCCGATCACCACCGGCTTGGGGTACTTCACCACCCGGGCGAAGTCGGCCAGGGTCAGCGACAGGCCCAGGCCGAGCATGATGATACCCAGGGCCAGCGGCAGAAGGGCGGTGAGCAGCGGGGAGGCGGTCATGGGCGGTCTCTCGGGCGAAGGATTCCGAGGAGTGTAGGTGGTGGCGCAACGATAGCTAATCGCAACTGGCCTACCTTGGTAACCGATTGTTACCGGGGCGAGCGGCCCTGTGTCGCGTTGCGGTGCATCGCACGGCGCAGTAGCATTCGACCTTTTGCCGAGGATTCGCCTGTCATGCCGTTCCAGCCAGGTCTGCTTGCCACTCCGGTGCCGGCCCATGCCCGCCACCTGTTCTTCGCCCTCGACTCGCTCGAGGCCTTGCCCGCCGTCCTCGACCAGCTGTTGCCGCAGGTCGATGGGCAGAGCCTGATCCTGGGCGTCGGCGCGCCGCTGGTCAAGGCCCTGGGCCGCGAAGTGCCGGGCCTGCGCAGCTTCCCGCAACTGGACGCGGTGGTGGAGAACCCGGCGACCCAGCACGCCCTGTGGCTGTGGCTGCGCGGCGGCGAACGCGGCGAGCTGTTCCTGCGCGCCCAGGCCCTGCAGCAGGCGCTGGCGCCGGCGCTGCGCCTGGTCGACAGCGTCGACGGTTTCCTGCACCGCGGTGGCCATGACCTGACCGGCTACGAAGACGGCACCGAGAACCCGGTGGACGAAGAGGCCGTCGCCGCCGCCATCGTGCCGGGCGAGGCGCCTGGCCTGGCGGGTTCCAGCTTTGCCGCGTTCCAGCTGTGGAAGCACGACCTGGAGTACTTCAAGTCGCTGCCCCAGGCTGAACAGGACAACATCATCGGTCGCCGCCTGAGCGACAACGAAGAGCTCGACGATGCGCCCGAGTCGGCCCACGTCAAGCGTACCGCCCAGGAAAGCTTCGCACCGGAGGCGTTCGTGGTGCGTCGTTCGGTGGCGTGGACCGACGAGCGTGGTGCGGGCCTGGCGTTCGTCGCCCTGGGCTTCTCGCTGGATGCCTTCGAGGTGCAGCTACGGCGCATGAGCGGGCTCGAGGATGGCGTGATCGATGGGCTGTACCGTTTCAGCCGGCCGTTGACGGGGGGGTACTACTGGTGCCCGCCGTTGGCTGAAGTCGGTGCCGACCTGCGCCTTCTGCTGGGCTGATGGATCCAGGGGCTGCTGCGCAGCCCTTTCGCGGCGCAAGGCCGCTCCTACAGCAGAATGCGCGTCCCTGTAGGAGCGGCCTTGTGCCGCGAACGGGGCGCAGGGCGCCCCCGGTACCCCTTCAGAACGGCACAGCCACCGTCAACTGACTATAAATATTGGTTCCGCTCCCCACCTGGTTGCCGCCATTGCTTTGATCCTTGCGCGGCTTGAACAGCCCCAGCAGCGGGGTGACGATCAGGTGCTCGTTGACTGCCCATTCCACATACAGATCCAGCTCCTGGGCATCCAGGTTCAGGGTGTCGCGGGTGCGCACGGTGTCGAAGTCGAAGAACAGCGCGCCGACCGTGAGATCGTCCCGTGGCGTGGCCTTCAGGCCCACATGGTGGATGCCGCTGTTGGTGTTGAACGGCCCGGCATAGTTGCCGGCGACCTCGCCCTGGATCCAGGTGCCGTAGCCGCTGGACAGACCGGTGAACAACAGGTCCCAGCCCGCCGAATAGCGGGTGTAGCGGTAGGTCAGCTGCGGCGCCCAGGGGGCTTCGGCGAAGGTGTAGGCGGCCTCGGTGTACCAGGCGGTCTCGCGGCCACCGCGCTTGTCCTGCCAGGCGTACTCGAAAGCGAAGCGGGTGTTTTCCAGCCCGACGCCACCTTCGCCGCGCAGGCTGTACACATCCATGCCCTCACGGGCCTTCTGGAACTCGCTGGCCCACTGGTCGGTCACGTCGATGCCGTGGATATAGGTCAGGCCCAGGGTGCCCAGTTCATGGGTGTAGTCCAGGGTGCCGGCCGCCAGCTCGGTTTCGGCCTGGGCACGGTTGTCGGACTTGAGCCACAGCACGCTGCCATGCAGCCCCTGCTTGCCGCCCAGGCGCAGCACCGCGGTGCGGTCGAAGGCGTGGCGCGCGCCCAGGTAGAAGCCGCCGCCGCGGTTGAGTTGGCCGTCGGCCGGGCCCTTGCCCAGGTTGGGGCCGTCGTCGTTGATCAGGAAACCGCTGCCCAGGCGGATCACCTGGCGCCCGCCGGACAGGTCAACGCCATCCTTGCCCAGCAACGGGAACAGATCACCCGAGCGCCAGCCCAGGTAGGCGTCCTCGATCTTGGTGGTGCGTTCGGAGCCGTCCTGGTTGCCGCCGGCGTCGCCGTCGCCCCAGGCGCCGGAGCTGACCCAGTTGAAGGCGCCGTACAGGCTGCCGTTGCCGCCCAGGCCCTGGTCGCCGCTGAGGCCGTACTTGATGAAACCCTCGCGCCAGGTCGAGCCGCCGGGAGTGCCGTCGTAGTTGTGGCGGCTGTTGAACATGCCCCAGACCGCGAGCAGGTCGGCATTCAGGTGGCTGTCGTCGTCGGCGTGCAGCTCGTAGGCCGGGCTGGCCGGGCCATGGACCAGCAGGGCCAGGGCCGCGGCCATTGCGGTGCGACGTGGGGTGAGACGCATGGATCGATCCTCGTTTGTTGTGTGCGGTCTTGGGTGCCGCGTTGTTGTGGAGGCAGTGTCGAAAGGCGACGGGCTATTAGCGCGTGGAACGCTGGCGGCGGTCTTGCCCGTGGCTGCCAGCGGTCTTGCATATCACCGCCATCACAGGCTCGCGGCGCTCTCCGGCAAGGTCGCGCCGCCGTCGACCACCAGGGTCTGGCCGGTGATGTAGCAGGCGGCGTCAGAGGCGAGGAACAGCATCGCCGCGGCGATATCGGCCGGCTCGCCCAGTCGCCCCAGGGGCACGCCGGCGGCGATCCGGGCGTTCAGGGTGGTATCGCCGAGGTTGTCCATGGCCGGCGTGCGCACCATCCCCGGCTCCACGCCGTTGACCCGCACGTTGAATGGCGCCAGTTCCAGCGCGGCATTGCGAATGAAGCCATTGACCCCGGCCTTGGACGCCGCGTAATGGCTCAGGCCCGGGTAGGCCACCCGGGGCCCGGTCACCGACGAGGTGGCCAGCACGCATCCGCCACCCTGGCGGCGGAACAGGGGCAGGGCGCCCTGGACAAGCCAGAACAATGCGCCCAGGTTCACCGCCAGGGTGCGCTGCAACAGGGCCGGGTCGATCTCGGTGAGTGGGGTGAGTGGAAAGTAGGCGGCGTTGTGCACCAGCACGTCCAGGCGTTGCAGTCCGGCCAGCGAGGCGCGGATCGCGCCGGGGTCGGCCAGGTCGAGGACCTCCCCACGAACCTCGTGCCCCAACGCCACCTGGTCCTCGACCAGGCGCTGCAACGCCTGCGGGTCGAGGTCCAGCGCCAGCACCCGGGCGCCGCCACGGGCGAAACCCTCGACGATGGCCTGGCCGATGCCGCCTGCCGCGCCGGTGACCAGCACCGTGCGGCCTTTGAAGTCGTAGCGCGCGTTCATGCCGATGGCTCCAGGCGGGTGTAGGCCAGGGTCGGCACGTCGACCACGGTCGAACCGCCATCGGCGGTGATCACCGCGCCGGTGACGATGCTGGCTTCGGCGCCGACCAGGAACTGGCACACGGCGGCAATCTCGTCGCTGCTGGCCGGGCGGCGCAGCGGCACGTCGGCGGTGACCCGCCGGTAGGCGGCGTCGAGGTCTTCCTGGTAGTGATCCATCAATGGCTGCATCTCCTGATCCGCCATGGGCGTGCGCACCCAGCCTGGGCAGACGCAGTTGACCCGCACGCCGAATGGCCCGTAGTCACGGGCCAGCGAGCGGGTCAGGCCGACCAGGGCATGCTTGGCGGTGGTGTAGCCGCAGACCTCGGGGCCGGCCGCCAGCGAGGCGATGGAGCCCAGCAGCACCAGGCTGCCGCGCCGCTCGCGCAGCAACGGCAGGCAGGCCCGGGCGGTGTGGAAGGCGCTGTCGAGGTTGCCGCGCAGGGCCTCGCGCCAGGCGGCGTCGCTGGTCTGCTCGGCCGGTCCCAGGCCATGGCCGCCGGCGCAGGCGATCACCGCGTCGAGGCCGCCGAAGCGGGTGCGCACCTGCTCGATGAAACCGGCCCAGGCAGCGCTGTCGGCGGCGTCGCCAGTCAGCACCAGGCCATCGCACCGCTGCGCGACGCGCTGCAGCGCTTCGCGGCGGCGGCCCACCAGCGCTACCTGCCAGCCCTGGCCGGCCAGGCGCAGGGCGCAGGCTTCACCGATGCCGCTGCCGGCCCCGGTGATCAGCACGCCGCGGCTCACTGCGCAGGCTCCGTGCGGTTGAGCACCCGGCAGTGGGACGACACCGGGAAATTGGCCAGCGCATCGAAGCCGCCGTCCTGGTAGCCGAAGATCTTGCCGTCGCTGCGGTGGTGCGCCAGGTCGATCATCACCAGGCCCAGGGTGGGCACGATTTTCTCGCACCAGACGAACAGGTACAGCTGCTCGGCGATCTTGTAGTAGTACGCCCGGTCGGTGTCGCACAGGCCCTGCTCGACGCCCTTGAGGCACTGCCAGCTGTAGTAGTTGGCGTTGAGGTAGATGTGCTCGTACTCCTCGGTGGGGCTGTAGCGGTAGTGGTTGCGCAGGCCGACCAGCTCGGTGGTCGGCGCGTGGGGGCAGGCGCCGGCCTGCCAGGGGCGGTCGAGGCTGCCGTGCAGGAAGCTGGTCTCGACGCCGGTCAGCGCTTCGCCGGCCAGGGCCAGGGCGTACAGGCCGCGCTGGGTGCGGGCCTGGTCGGGCAAGCGGCCGAGCACGGCGGTGAAGGCGTGCTCGAGGGTGTCGAGCACCAGCGACACCGACCAGGCCTGGCCGGCCTCGTGCTTGATGAAGTCGACCAGGTAGATGCCGGGGCGCACCGAGGTGGCCCGGTAGCCGGCGCTGCCGTTGCTGTGGCCGTCCGCCGCGCGCCAGTGCAGGCGCTCGCTGTCGAAGCGGTGTTCGATGACCCAGCCATTGGCGAAGTGCAGGGTGAGCGTGCGCCCGGACAGGTCGGTCAGTTGCGGCAGGATGAAGGCCTCGGGCGCGAAGCCGTCGGCGAGCGCGCCCACGGTGATCCAGTCGGCGGTGTTGGGCATGGCGGTGACTCCTGTGGTTGGGGTGGCCACAGGGTGCAACGGTGTGACGGGCGGCGGTATCAACCGGAAGGTTGAGTCACAGGTAGAGGCTGGTCACCAGCTCGGTGCGGTTGCGCACGCCGAGCTTGCGGAACAGGTTGATCAGGTGGGTCTTCACCGTCGGCAGGCCGACGCCCAGGGCGCGGGCGATCAGTTTGTTGCTGCTGCCCTGGCGCAGCAGCTCGGCGATCTGCCGTTCCCGTGGGGTCAGTTCGACGGGCGCGGGCGCGCTCGCCAGCGGCTGGCTGGCCACGGCGAGTTGCATCAGCCCGTGCAGGGGCAGCAGGCGTTCGAGTTCGTCGCTGCGGAACTCACCGAGGCTGGCACAGCGCAACAGCGAGACGCCGGCCACGGGGCGGCCATCGGCCTGGGCGATGATCTCCACCACGTCCAGCACCTGATGCTGCGCGAGGAAACGCCGGTAGGTCTGGCCCTGGGCTTCGGGCAGGCAGGCCAGGCCCTGGCGCAGCGACACCACCGGTTGGCCGATGGCCAGGCAGCGCTCGGGCTGCAGCGGGTCGAAGGCCCGGTAGTGCTCGAGGTAGCGGGCATGCATCGGTGCCTGCAGGTCCTGCAACAGGAAGTCGCAGGCCTGCTGCCCGGCATCGATGCGGTAGAACGCCGCCAGCGAGGCCGGCACCTGCTGGCTGAAGGCCTGCAGGCAGTAGCGGCCCAGGTCGTGGTTGGCGTGGGTCATGGTCAGTAGCGGATCATCACCGACTTCAGCTCGGTGAAGTCGTCGATGAAGGCCGAGCCGAACTCGCGGCCAATACCCGAGGCCTTGATGCCGCCGAACGGCACCGCTGGGTCGAGCAGGGTGTGCATGTTGACCCACAGGGTCCCGGCCTGGATCTCCGGGATCAGGCGCATGGCCTTGCCCAGGTCGTTGGTCCACAGGCTCGCGCTCAGACCGTAGGGCGAGGCGTTCATCAGGTGGATCAGTTCGTCCTCATGGTCGTAGGGCAGGAAGGTCGCCACCGGGCCGAAGGTTTCCTGGTTGAGCAGGGTGTCGCCCGCGTTGTTGGCGAGGATGACCGTGGGCTCGACGAAGCAGCCTGGGCCGTCGCCGAGGCGTCCGCCATGGACGATGCGGTTGCCCTCGGCACGGGCAGTGGCGAACAGCTCGCCGAGCTTCTGCTGGTGCGGTTTGTTGGCCACCGGGCCGAACTGGGTGGCTTCGTCCAGGGGTGAGCCGATCTTCAACTGGCCCAGGCGCTGGGACAGGGCTTCGAGCAGCGGGTCGAGGCGCGAGCGATGGACGTAGAAGCGCTCGCCGGCGGCGCAGATCTGCCCGGAGTGCAGGAAGCCGGCCTCGATGATGCCGTCCACCGCCTTGTCGACGGCGACATCGGGCAGGAACGCCACCGCGTTCTTGCCGCCCAGCTCCAGGGTCGCCCGGGTCAGCTTGGCGCCCATGGCCGCCTGGCCGACGGCGATGCCGGTGGGCACGGAGCCGGTGAACGACACCTTGTCGGTGCCGGGGTGCTCGACCAGCGCCTTGCCCACCAGGCCGCCGCCAGTCAGCACATTGAGCGCGCCCGGCGGCAGGCCGGCCTGGCTGGCCAGCTCGGCGATGCGCAGCAGGGTCAGCGGGGTGAATTCGCTGGGCTTGAGCACGATGCTGCAGCCGGTGGTCAGGGCCGAGGCCAGTTTCCACAGAGCAATCATGGTGGCGAAGTTCCACGGCACGATGCCCACCACCACGCCCACCGGCTCGCGCAGGGTGAAGGCGCTGTAGCGCTCGCCGGCGAAGGAGGGCAGGGACGGGGTGATGGTCTGGCCGGTGATCTTGGTGGCCCAGCCGGCGTAATAGCGCAGGAAGTGCGCGGCCTGCTCCACCTCGAAGGCGCGGGCGATGCCGATCAGCTTGCCCGACTGCAGGGTTTCCAGCTGGGCCAGTTCCTCGCGGTTGGCCTCCAGCAGGTCGGCCAGGCGGAACAACACCGCGGCGCGGGCGGCGGGGCTGGTGCGCGACCAGCTGGCAAAGCCCTGGCGGGACGATTCGACGGCGCGCTCGACATCGGCCAGGTTGGCATCGGCGACCTGGGCGATGGCTTCGCCGTTGGCCGGGTTGTGCACGGTGATGCGGGCGCTGGATTGGCTGGCGACCGATGCGCCATGGATGTACAGACCGTGGTCGCGGGCCAGGAAGGCGCTGACGCTGGGGAGGAGGGGGATATCGCTCATGGCAGGGCTCCGGGTAATGGCGAGATGCGTTGATCCAGGCGCTGCGCTGCTTGGCACCGGCTGTGCCGGTGATCGCGGGGCAAGCCCGCTCCTACAGGGATCTGTGGCGCTGGTTTGTTGCAGGTTACGACGCGCAGCCCTGTGCTTCTTGTCTGCCCGTGCCGCCCCCATGACCCTGCCTGCCAGGCGCCACGAAAAGTGCAATCCGAGGTGCGGAAGTTGCATTTTCCACCTCGCCCACGGCTCCCATACTGACCCGGCATTCATCAGCGAGCGGCCCCTTCCAGGCAGCGTTCGCCAGGGTCCAATAACAATGAGCCAGACCATGAAAAAGCCAAACTCCCTGCTCGAAGACCTCAAGCCCCTGTTGCCGGCCATCGCCGCCCGCGTCGACCAGGCCGAGCGCGAGCGCAGCGTGCCCGCCGAGAACATCGCCGCGCTCAAGGCCATCGGCCTGCACAAGGCCTTCCTGCCCAGGCATTACGGCGGCCTGGAAATCAGCCTGCCGCAGTTCGCCGAGTGCATCGCCGCATTGGCCGGCGCCTGCGCCAGCACCGCTTGGGCGATGAGCCTGCTGTGCACCCACAGCCATCAGCTGGCGATGTTCCCGGCACGCTTGCAGGACGAGATCTGGGGCCGCGACCCGGACGCCACCGCCAGCAGCAGCATCGCGCCGTTCGGCCGCACCGAGGAGGTCGAGGGCGGTGTGCTGTTCAGCGGCGAGATGGGCTGGAGCAGCGGCTGCGACCACGCCGAGTGGGCGATCATGGGCTTTCGCCGGGGCAACCCCGAGGGCGGCCAGGACTACTGCTTCGCCGTGCTGCCGCGCAGCGACTACCAGATCCGCGACGACTGGTTCGCCGCCGGCATGCGCGCCAGTGGCAGCCGCACGCTGATCGTCGAGCGTGCCTTCGTGCCCGAACACCGTATCCAGAAGGCCAGGGACATGATGGAGGGCCAGTCGGCGGGCTTCGGGCTGTACCCGGACAGTGCGATCTACTTCAACCCGTACCGGCCGTACTTCGCCAGCGGATTCTCCACGGTCAGCCTGGGCATCGCCGAGCGCATGCTCGAGGTCTTCAGGGACAAGACCCGCAACCGCGTGCGCGCCTACACCGGCGCCGCCGTCGGCGCGGCCACCCCGGCGCTGATGCGCCTGGCCGAGTCCACCCACCAGGTCGCCGCGGCGCGTGCGCTGCTGGAAAAGAGCTGGGAGCAGATCGCCGAGTACAGTGCCCGGCACCAATACCCGACCCGCACCGAGCTTACCTACTGGCGCACCAACCAGGGCTACGCGGTCAAGCTGTGCATCCAGGCCGTGGATCGGCTGATGGAGGCGGCCGGCGGCGGCGCCTGGTTCGACGGCAACGAGCTGCAGCGACTGTTCCGCGATGCGCACATGACCGGCGCGCATGCCTACACCGACTACGACGTCTGCGCGCAGATCCTCGGGCGCGAGCTGATGGGGCTGGAGCCGGACCCGGCGATGACCTGATCTGCAACCGATAAACATGGACGGAACAACGTGGGAGCGGGCTTGCCCCGCGATAGCGCTCGACCAGACAAGCCCGCGCCCGCAAACCGACCCAGCCCGATAACAATGACGGAGCCTTGCATGTCCACTCCCTTCGATAGCCGCGCCTTCCGCCGCGCCCTGGGCAACTTCGCCACCGGCGTCACCGTGATCACCGCCGCCGACGCCTCCGGGCGCAAGGTCGGCGTCACCGCCAACAGCTTCAACTCGGTATCCCTCGATCCGCCGCTGGTGCTCTGGAGCATCGACAAACGCTCAGGCAGCCATGCGGTGTTCGAGGCCGCCGGGCACTTCGCCGTGAATGTGTTGGCCGCCGACCAGATCGACCTGTCCAACACCTTTGCCCGCCCCAGCGAAGACCGCTTCGCCGGAATCGAACACGAGACCGGAGAGGGTGGGGCGCCCTTGCTGCCAGGCTGCGCGGCGCGTTTTCGCTGCGAGAAGTTCCAGCAGATCGATGGCGGCGATCACTGGATCCTCCTCGGCCGGGTGCTGGCCTTCGACGACCTGGGCGGCTCGCCGCTGCTCTATCACCAGGGTGCGTATTCCAGGGTCCTGCCGCACACGCTGATGGAACGTCGTACCGAGAGGTAGCGTATTCAAGGCGTTCGCTGCACGCCTTGTAACGCCGGCCAGATCGAGCACCACGCGCACAGCGCTCGATCTGACCGGCGCACAATCCCTTGCGGTGAATACCACGCCACCCTGGCCCCATTCCCCAATGCTGGGTCCACCCGCCCATCTGCAACACTTCGCCGGATACCGGTCAGGCACGCTGGAACCCTTGCTCCAGAGCCATTTCTCAAGGCCATGGGAAACCTGGCACAACAGTTGCCGATGCCTCTGCAGACGCCCCAACCCATGGGCCCGTTTGCAGGAGGAAGCAACTCATGCACCGACCGACTCCCCACCCGCTGGCCGTGGCGATCTTTGCCGGCCTGCTCCAGCTACCGGCCCAGGCTGCGCTGTATGCGGTCGACAGCGGCCCCTATACCCTGCCCACCGGCAAGTTCCCCGCCTGGTACCAGGACAGCCATGGCCGAGTGCTCGACCTGTGCCTGTCCAAGGCGGTGAGCTCACGGGTCGCCGGTGCCCCCGGCGCGCCGTCGTACATGTGCACGCTGCTGCCCACCCCCGGCGTGTTCGACGATACCCAACCGATCGTCTTCCCCAGCAACTTCCCCGACGAGGCCTTCTGGTTTACCGCCGACGCCGCCATTGTCGATGCCGCCCGCGGCATCGACCTGAGCTTCGGCTCGGCCATCGAGGCCGCCTTCAGCGCCGAGGAGCCGGTGGATGGCGACCAGGTCAGCTTCGCTCGGGTGCGCATCCGCGTCGATGTGCCGGTGGCCGGCACCTACACCATCACCCATCCCTACGGCGTCGACGTGTTCGACGTGCCGGCGGGCGGGCGCCGGGCGATCAACATGACCCGCGACATCGGCATCGGCTCTCCCGGCGACTACAGCGGCGCGCTCAAAGGCGACGTCGGGCCGTTCCTGCGCAGTGTCAACGGCCCCTATACCGAAACCAACCCCGGCACCGGCGCCAGCGAAAGCTACATTGGTGACCCGAACCTGGAAGAGCCGGTCACCGGCAGCCCGTTCAACACCAACTTCGTGCGCATCGAGGGCCCCAACGGCATCGACCTGCGCACCGAGCTGTTCGCCATCTCCGGCAAGCTGTCCACGGTCAACCGGCCGACGCCGCTGATCCCCCAGCGCAGCACCTACTCGCGGCATACCGTCAACGGTGACCTGCGGGCCCAGCAGGATGTGTTCGTCATGGCGCCGCCGGCGCCGGCCACGGTCACCCTGACCAGCCAGACACCGACCCTCTCCCTGGGCGAGGCCAACGGCACTGGCGCCTGGTACGGCCAGTCGGCGCTCAACCCGACCCTGCCGCTGACCCTGCAGGTAACCGCCGACAACAGCCTGGCCATCACCACCAGCACGCCGACCAGCGCCGCCATGCCGCTGACCGACCTGGTGACCATCAGCCGCGCCGAATACAGCCTGGCCAGCGGCCAGCTGACCCTGGTCGCCAGCAGCAGCGACGAGACCAGTCCGCCCGCACTCACCGCCCGCACCGGCAACGGTGCGCTGATCGGCAACCTGAGCGGCAACGGCGCGGTCAAGTCCCTGACCACCGGGCTGTCACCCATCCCGCCAGCGCAGGTGCAAGTCACCAGCAGCCACGGCGGCAGCGACAACGAAGACGTGGTGCTGGTGCCATGAACAGACACCGCCTTCAAGGAGGCCGCATGAATACTTGGTCGCGTCGGGCGCTGTGCGCCGCCGGTTTCACCCTTACCGTCAGCAGCGCGGCCTGGGCCGCGCTGAGCGAGGTCGATCCCGGCCCCTACACCTTCGCCACCGGGGGCTACCCGATGTGGTACAAGGACGCCAACAACCTTGCCCTGGAGCTGTGCCAGTCACGCGCCACCAGCTCGCGGGCACCGGGTGCGCCGGGCGCCCCGGCCTACATGTGCACGCTGCTGCCCGAGCCCGGGGTCTACGACGACGCCCTGCCGCTGGTGTTCCCGGACAACTGGCCGCCGGAGATGTTCTGGTTCCTGGCCGAGACCGAGATCCCGCAGGTGGGCAACAGCGGCTACGAGCTGGAAGTCTATGTCGCCGGCCTCGAGGCGGCCTTCGCCGCCGAGAACCCGGTCAACGGCGACCAGCAGAGCTTTGCCCGCATCCGCATCCGCGCCTCGGTGCCGCGCACTGGCACCTACACCATCACCCACCCGTTCGGGGTCGAGACGGTCAACGTGACCACCGCCGGCCGACGGGCGATCAACATCACCCGCGACATCGGCATCGGCGCGCCGGGCAACTTCAGCGGCGCCCTGAACGGCAACCTCGGCCCGTTCCTGCGCGGCGTCGGCGGCCCGTACACCGAGGTCAACCCGGACACCGGCGCCACCGAGACCTTCGTCGGCGACCCGAACATCACCGAGGCGGTGACCGGCAGCCCGAACAACACCAACTTCGTGCGCATCCAGGGCCCGGCGGGTACCATCCAGACCAACGTCTTCACCGTCTCCGGCAAGGTCCTCGACCAGCGCCAGCAGACCCCGGTGACGCTGCAGCGCGCCACCTACCAGCGCAACGCCGCCGGCACCCGCGTCGAGGTCTTCGCCAAGGCGCCGAACAGCGCCAGCCTGTGCCTGCGCAACGGCCTGGCGCTGATCGGCTCGCCGCCGTCGCCATGCCAGTTCAGCATGCTCGCCGACAACAACGGGCTGTTCTTCAGTCAGCAACTGAGCCAGGCCGTGCCACCGTCGGTGGTGGTGGTCACCGCCAGCAGCCCGGCCGGCACCACGCGGCCGACGGCGCTGTCGAGCAAGCTCAGCGATGTGGTCAAGGTCGCCACCGCACGCTACGACTGGAGCGCCAAGCGCCTGCTGGTCGAGGCTCGCTCCAGCGATGAAGTGGTGGTGCCCGACCTGCTGGTTCAGGGCTTCGGGCGCATGTCCAAGTCCGGCGTGCAGCAGAGCCTGACGGTCAACGACCTGGCCCAGCCGCCCGCCAGCATCACCGTCAAGTCTGCCCACGGCGGTATCGACGTGGAGCCGGTGGTGGTGGTCGGCAATGCCCCGGTGCCCACCGAGAACCAGGCCCCCGCGGCCCAGGCCGACAGCGCCAGCACCAGTGTCGGGGTGCCGATCACCCTCAACCTGCTGGCCAACGACAGCGACCCGGACGGCAACGTGCCACTGAGCATCACCGACCTCACCCAGCCGGGTACCGGCCTGGGTGGCGTGGTACTCAACGGCACCACCGCGGTGACCTACACCCCGCCGGCCGGCGCCACCGCGCCCGTGGTGGCGACCTTCAGCTACCGCGCCCAGGACGCCAAGGGCCTGAAGTCGACCCCGGCTACGGTGACCGTCAACGTCGCGCCGAACCGTCCACCGAGCGCGGTGGCCGACAGCGTCGCCACCCTCGGCGTGCCACTGACCATCAACGCCCTGGCCAACGACACCGACCCGGAAGGCAACCTGCCGCTGACCATCGCCAGCGTCACCCAGCCGACCCCGGCCGGACGCGGCACGGTCAGCACCGACGGCAACGTGATCACCTACACGCCACCGGCCACGGTGAGCGCGGCGTTCACCACCAGCTTCAGCTACGTCGCCCGTGACTCGATCGGCGCCACCTCGACGCCCGGCACGGTCACCGTGCAGGTGTCGCCACGGCCGGCCCAGGAAACCTTCGCGGTCACCGCGGCGACGGTCACGGCGCGCTCGAACAACCGCTTCAACTGGGATATCAGCGGCACATCCTCGGTGACCACCGGCAACACCATCACCGTGCGCGTGACCACCACCACCGGCGTGCAGACCCTCGGTACCACCACCGTGCCGGTCACCGGCCGCTGGCGCCTGACGGTGAGCAACAGCACGACCTTGGTGCCCACCGCCGCGCCGACCGCCACGGTGACCAGCAGCCAGGGCACCACGCGCACGGTCAACGTGGTGGTGCAGTAAACGGAGGGATGCCATGAACGCCCTGTACCCACTGCTGCTGAGCCTGGCCCTGACCGGCCAGGCCCTGGCCGACGACCTGATGGACAACGCCGACCTCGCCGTCGGCAGCGACCTCGGCGAGCCGCTGGTGCTGCGCCTGCTGCCGACCGCTGCCGGCCAGGTTGCGGTGATCGAGCAGCTGGGCACGGGCAACCGCGCCGCCCTCGACCAGAACGGCCAGGCCCTGCTGGGCCGGATCGTCCAGGCCGGGAGCGCGCAGGAGGCGTACATCCTGCAGGAAGGCAGCGACCTGACGGCCGCGATCAGCCAGCAGGGCCAGGGCAACAACGCCACGATCCGCCAGAACGGCAGCGACAACAGCGCCGCCATCGAGCAGATCGGTAACCACAACAACGCCACCATCGACCAGCGCGGCACGGGGCTGAACAGCACCGTGACCCAGGCCGGCAACGGCCAGCAGGTCCATGTCAGCCAATACCGCTAGGCCCACCACGACAGATCTGGAGGCAACACCATGCACAAGCTCGCCCCCCTGAGCGCTGCCATCGTCCTGGCCCTTGCCGGCCAGGCCATGGCCGACGACAGCATCTCGACCCAGTCCCAGCAGGGCAACCAGAACATCGCCGAGGTCAAGCAGAGCCAGGCGCCGTTCGCCTCGGCCACGCAGAACCAGACCGGCCACGACCATAACCACATGGCGCTGCAGGACAACAGCACCAGCCATATCCAGCAGAGCGCCACCGGCTCGTTCAACGCCGGTTACGCCGAGCAGTTGTACGAGAACGGCAGCCAGATCACCCAGCAGTCCGGCGGCAGCCTCAACGACGCCTTCGCCAGCCAGTCGGTGGGCGAGAACAACGAGTCCCTGCAGATCCAGCTGGGCAGCGGCAACCGCTCGGTCATCTGGCAGGACACCCAACTGGGCAGCCAGGCCACCACCTTGCAGTCAGGCCATGGCAACGACGCCACGGTCGAGCAGCTGTTCGGCGGCAGCAACAACAAGAGCGTGATCATGCAGGGCGGCACCGGCAACCAGGCGGCCGCCGAGCACATGACTCACCAGGACGGCGATATCGCGATCTACCAGGAGGGCAGGCAGAACTGGGCCTATGGCGACCAGCGCGACGGCCTGGGCGGCACCATCGGCATCGACCAGTACGGCACCGGCAACTCGGTGGAGGTGTGGCAGGACAACCAGGCCGCCAGCCAGGCCAGCGTGTACCAGAATGGCCAGGCCAACGAAGGCTACATCGACCAGAGCTTCGGACAGGGCAACAGCGCAGGCCTCAGCCAGACCGGTCGCGGCAATGCCAGCTGGTCGGACCAGTACGAGACCAGCCAGGCGGTGACCAGTATTTCGCAGGTAGGCAACAACAACCTGCATTTCACCTACCAGACCGGCGACAACCACAGCCTGACCATCAGCACGGCGGGCAATGCCAACAAGATCATGGCCAGCAACTGGAAGGGCGAAAAATCCGGTGGGCAGTTCGGCGTCGGCCAACAGGCGCAGATCAACCAGACCGGGAATGGCAACGGCGTCAACATCACCCAGGAAGGCAACGCCCAGGTCGCGCGGCTGGACCAGAACGGCAACCGCAACCAGATGGAAACCCGCCAGGCCGACAGCAACAATGAGCTGTACTTCGAGCAGAACGGCAGCGACAACCTGCTCATCGCCGACCAGCGCGGCACCGCCAACTACGCCGAAGGCCTGGCCGCCGGCAATGGCGGCAGCATCACCCTCGACCAGTCGGGCAGTGGCAACCAGAGCTACACCTACCAGCTGTACGGCAATGGCAACGAGGCCACCATCAAGCAGACCGACGTGGCCAACCTTGCCTACGTGACCCAGGGTGGCAACGGCAACCAGGCGTTCGTCGACCAGAGTGGCGCAAGCCAGACCGCCACCATTACCCAGTATGGCAATGCCAACTCGGCGACTGTGACCCAGCAGTGACGGGCTCCCCCCTTGGACCGCGGTGTTTGCTCTCCCTGGCGCCGCGGTTCCTTTTTCCCCGCTTTGCGTGACCATCCGTCGGTAACGGCACAAGGCCTGTCGAAACATTCGGTACCTGTTCGACCACCTGGTGAACCCCCAGCGTGGAGTCACACCCATGAGCCATCCCATCCCCAAGCATGCCGTGGTCACGCGCAGCCAGTGGCTTGCCGCCCGCCAGCAGCTCTGGCTGCACGAGAAAGCCTTCACCCATCAACGCGATGAACTCGCCGCCGCCCGCCGCGCCCTGCCCTGGGTGCGGGTGGAACAGGACTATCGATTCCACGGCCCGCACGGCGAGCTGGGCCTGACCGAGCTGTTCGCCGGACGCAGCCAGTTGCTGGTCTATCACTTCATGTTCGCCGAAGGCTGGAACGAAGGCTGTCCGGGCTGTTCGTTCCTCGCCGACCACTTTGACGGCGCCAACCTGCACCTGGCCCACCATGACGTGTCCCTGGTGGCGGTGTCGCGGGCGCCCTATGCCGAGTTCCAGGCGTTCCGCCAGCGCATGGGCTGGCGCTTCCCGTGGTACTCCTCGCATGGCAGCCCCTTCAACCAGGACTTCGGGGTCAGTGTCGCCACCGACGGCAGCGCCCAGTACAACTACGAACCCTATACCGGCAACGAGGCGGAGCTGCCCGGGCTGAGCGCGTTCTACCGGGAGGCCGACGGCAACCTGTACCACACCTATTCCACCTATGCCCGGGGGCTGGACATCCTGGTCAACGCCTACAACTTCCTCGACCTGGCGCCCCTGGGGCGCAACGAGGAAGGGACGATGGACTGGGTGCGGCATCATGATCGCTATGAGGACGCGCAGGACAAACCCCACTGTTGTGGGGACTGAGAGAGTGCCATCGCGGGGCAAGTCGCGATGGCCGTATCAGATCGCCCGCAGCGCCAGCAACTCCGTCAGCACCTCGGCCAGCGCCTTGACCATCACGTCCGCCGTCGGCCGATGCACGATCACGATCTCGTAGCTGTCCACTTCAGGCAGCCCTTGCTCGGCACCCAATACCCGGTGCTCGGCCAGCGCCGCGCGTGGAGGAAGCAGGCTGATGCCCATGCCGTCGGCCACCGCCGCCTGGATCCCGCTGAGGCTGGAGCTGGTGAAGCTGATGCGCCAGCGCCGGCCCATGCCTTCGATCGCATTGATCATGTCGTCGCGGTACAGCCCGCGTGGCGGGAAGGTCACCAGCGGAATCGGATCGAGTTCGAAGGACGGTGTGCGTACGCTGTCGATCCACTGCAACCGCTCCGGCCAGCAGGCCACGCCCTCGCGACTGTTGCGCCGCTGCTTGAGCAGCACCAGGTCGAGCTCGCCGTTGTCGTAGGCCTGGCTGAGGTCGCGGCACAGGCCGCTGGTAACCTCCAGCTTGACCTGCGGATGGCGCCGGCTGAACGCGGACAGCGCGTTGGTGGTGCGTCCGCCGACGAAATCCTCCGGCACCCCCAGGCGCACGGTGACGCCGACCATGGCCCCGGCCAGGGCTTCGAGCATCTGGTCGTTCAAGGCCAGCATGTGGCGGGCATAGCCGAGCAAGGTCTGCCCGGCATCGGTGGGCAGCACGTCGCGGTTGCCGCGCACCAGCAGGCGATGACCGACCATGTCTTCGAGGCGGCGAACCTTCTGGCTGATGGTCGACTGCGTGGAGTGCAGCCGTGCGGCGGCGGTGGTGAAACTGCCGCAGTCGGCCACCACGACGATGGCGCGCAGCAGGTCGAGGTCGAACAGGGCCCTATTCGGCTTTACGCTGGAAGACATCTTGGTATTCAGCTTCTGAATGACAAGCCTGACTTCTACCATGGGAACCGCTACCCGGCAACATGCGCAAATACACTGGGTTGCATCCAGATAATTCACTTCTGCTACAACGATCAGGGCCCTACATTGGAGCTTCGTCGCACAAGGAACCGATGCCCATGCGCCTGCCGTTCGCCGCCTTGCTGTTGAGCCTGAGCCTTACCACCCATGCCGAGACCACGACCATGAACACCGCCTTGCTCGATGCCGCCCAACGGGGTGATGCGCCAGTCGTGCGCCAGTTGCTGGAGCAGGGCGCACCGCCGGACACCCGCGACGAGCAGGGCCAGACCGCACTCTTGGTGGCGACCCACGCCAACCAGGTGGATGTGGCCAAGGTGCTGATCGAGGCCGGGGCCGACGTCAACGCCAAGGACAATATCAACGACAGCCCCTACCTGTATGCCGGCGCCCGCGGGCTGAACGACATCCTGCGCCTGACCCTGGCCCATGGCGCCGACCTGAGGAGTACCAACCGCTACGGCGGCACCGCGCTGATCCCGGCGGCCGAGCGCGGCCATGTCGAGACCGTGCAGCTGCTGATCGATGCCGGCGTCGACGTGAACCATCTCAACCGCCTGCACTGGACCGCGCTGCTCGAGGCGGTGATCCTCGGCGATGGCGGCCCGCGGCATGTGGAGATCGTGCGCCGGCTGCTGGCGGCCGGGGCGGATCCACGGATCGCCGACAAGGATGGCGTGACCGCGCTGGAGCATGCCCGCCAGCGCGGATACCAGGAGATGGTGGCCCTGCTGCAAAGGTAGGGTCCGTTCAGGCAAGCGACCTGTTTGCGGGTTGCTGATGACCCGCAATCAACTGATGAAAATGATCTTCGACACCAACTCCGCGCTGTTCTTCGCCTGCAATTTTTTCATCAGCCGTGCCCGATGCACTTCCACTGTCCGATGCGAGATCCCCAACCGCCGCGCCACCTCCTTGCAGGTCAGCCCATTGACGATATGCAACGAAATCTCCCGCTCGCGTGGCGTCAGTTGCACCGTCGGCGCCGGCTGCCGGTCGAGCCGTTCGAAATGCCAGATCATCAGCTTGAACGGATCCTCCACCGTCAGCGTGAAGCCCTGGGCCCGGGCCCAGAACACCTCGCCATTGCGGTGCTGCATGAAGCGTTCGTCGGAGTAGAAGGCGCCCAGCCCGTTGCGCAGCCAGTGCTCGCTGCGCTCGCCGATGCTCTGGTAATCAGCGTGGGAAGGGTAGAGCAGCAAGGTCAGATGCCCGCGCAGTTCTTCACGGGTATAGCCGAACAGCCGGGAGAAGGCCTCGTTGCAGTCAAGCATGCGCCGGTGGCCGGTGATCAGTTGCGGCGCCGGTGAAACCTGGAACGCCAGGCGTTCGAGGTCCGGGGAGGCGTGGGTGGGTACGGTCATCAGGCTTCCTGCCTTGGTGCTTGTGGTGGTGTCCCGTACGGCTCACTACTTACTCGCGTACGTAGTTGCCCCAACTAGCGTGGGATTCGGGTACTGCCACATTGTATGCAATACCCGCTTCAAGGACAGAAGAAAACCACCATGCTCCACGATTCCATCTCCATCGTCGCCGCCGCGCACAGTCCCTTCGGCCGCCTGGATGGCCTGAACCTCGAGGACCTGATCGTCCAGGTCACCCGCGATGCCCTGCAGGACGCGGCCATCGACGCCGCCGAGATCGACGCGCTGTTCCTCGGCCACTTCAACTCAGGCCTGGTGGCCGACGGCTTCCCGGCCTCGCTGATGCTGCAGGCCGACCCGCAACTGCGCTTCAAGCCCGCCACCCGCTGCGAAAACGCCTGCGCCTCGGGCTCGGCGGCGATCCAGGCCGGGATCAACGCGATCCGCAGCGGCGCCGCCGAGCTGGTGCTGGTGGTCGGCGCGGAGAAAATGACCGGCAACAGCACGGTCGAGGTCACCCGGGCGCTGGCCGGTGCTGGCTACCAGAACGACCTGGCGGAAGCCGGGCTTAGCTTCGCCCAGCTGTTCGGCCAGGTAGCGCAGCAGTACACCGAGCGCTACCACAGCCCGTTGGCGTCGATGGCGGCCATCGCCGTGAAGAACCACGCCAACGCCATGGCCAACCCGCTGGCGCAGATGCACCGGGTGATGGACTTCGAGCACTGCAACCAGGTGTCGCCAAGCAACCCACTGATCGCCGCGCCCCTGCGCCTGACCGACTGCTCGCTGATCAGCGACGGCGCGGCGGCGATCGTCCTGGCCTCGCCCGAGCGCGCCCGCTCGATGCGCCGCCAGGTGGCGATCCGCTCGATGGTCCAGGTCAACGACTTCCTGCCGCTGTCGCGTCGCGACATGCTGGCCTTCGAGGGGCCGCAACGGGCAATCCACGGGGCGTTGCGCGAGGCGGGGGTGACCCTGAACGACCTGAGCTTCGCCGAGGTGCACGACTGCTTTACCATCGCCGAACTGCTGATCTACGAGGCCATGGGCCTGGCGCCAAGGGGCGAGGGGCACCGGGCGCTGGACGATGGCATCGTGCGCCAGGGCGGACGGCTGCCGGTGAACCTGTCCGGCGGGCTCAAGGCCAAGGGCCATCCGGTGGGCGCCACCGGGGTGTCGATGCATGCCCTGGGCTTCGCCCAGTTGACCGGCAAGCCCATCGGCCTGGGCGTGCCCAACGCCGAGTTCGGCCTGCTGTTCAACATGGGCGGCATGGCGGTGGCCAACTATGCCAGCGTGTTGCAAGCGGTCAGGGTCTGAGGATGAACATCGCCCATTGGCTGCAGGATGCAGCCCAGCGCTGGCCCGAGCGTCCGGCGCTGTTCGACGGGGAGCGTCAGGTGGCCGATTACCGGATGTTCGCCGCCCAGGTGCGGGCACGGGCACTGGAACTGCGTGACGTGCATGGCATCGAACCGGGCGACCGGGTGGCGTTGCTGATGAAGAACAGCTGCGTCTACCTGGAACTGCTCTACGCCATCTGGTGGAGCGGGGCGGTGGCGGTGCCGATCAACAGCAAGCTGCACGCCCTGGAAGCGGCCTGGATTGCCGGCAATGCCGGGGCGCGTCTGATCTATACCGACGAGGGCGAGCTCTTCGACAGCGCGACCCTGCCAGTCGGCTGCCGTGAGCTGGCTGCGCCTGTCCTGGCCGCGCCCGGCGCGCTCGACAGCGATCAACTGGCGCAGCCGCACCCGCGTCAGGACAGCGACCTGGCCTGGCTGTTCTACACCTCCGGCACCACGGGGCGTTCCAAGGGCGTGATGCTGTCCCATGGCAACCTGGTCGCCATGTCGCTGTGCTACCCGCTGGACGTCGACCCGGTAACCGCCGTCGATGCCGTGGTCTACGCCGCGCCGATGTCCCATGGCGCCGGGCTGTACAACTTCGTCCACGTGCGCTGCGGCGCCCGGCACGTGGTGCCGCTGTCCCGGGGCTTCCAGGCCGTCGAGCTGTTCGGCCTGGCGCAGACCCTGGGACAGGTCAGCCTGTTCGCCGCGCCGACCATGGTCAAGCGCATGGTCGAGCAGGCCCGCCAACAGGGTTATGACGGCGCGGGCATCAAGACCATCGTCTACGGCGGTGGCCCGATGTACCTGGCGGACCTCAGCGAGGCCCTGGACACCTTCGGCCCGCGCCTGGTGCAGATCTACGGCCAGGGCGAATGCCCGATGACCATCAGCGCGCTGTCGCGTGAGGTCATCGCCGACCGTGAGCACCCCGACTGGCCCGCCATCGCCGCCTCGGTGGGGCGGGCCCAGGCCTGTGTCGAGGTGCGCGTGGTGGACGGCGCGGGCCAGCCGCTGGCGGCCGGCGAACCCGGCGAGATCAGCGTGCGCGGGCCGGTGGTGATGCAGGGTTACTGGAATGATCCGCAGGCCACCCAGGCGACCCTGGTGGACGGCTGGCTGCGCACCGGCGACATCGGCTACCTCGACGAGCGCGGCTACCTGAGCCTGACCGACCGCAGCAAGGATGTAATCATCTCCGGCGGCAGCAACATCTACCCGCGCGAAGTCGAGGAAGTGCTGATCCAGCATCCCGAGGTGTTCGAGGCCTGCGTGGTGGGGGAGGCCGACGCCGAGTGGGGCGAGTCGGTGGTGGCCTTCGTCGTGCCGCGCACACCGGGCAGCCTCGATGCCCAGGTGCTCAACCAATGGTTCCTGGCGCGCATGGCCTCGTTCAAGAAACCGAAGAAGTACCTGTTCTGCGCCGAGCTGCCGAAAAACAGCTACGGCAAGATTCTCAAGACCCAGCTGCGCCAGTGGCTGCAGGACGCCGACGGGGCGTTCGCCAGCCACTGACCCTAATGCCAGTCAGTTAGCGCTTCATCGCACTTATTGGGGCTGCTTTGCAGCCCTTCGCGGGTAAACCCGCTCCCACAGGATCGCGCAAACGCTGAATCGAGCGCTGTACCTGTGGGAGCGGGTTTACCCGCGAAGGGTCGCGCAGCGACCCCAATTGGCTTAACTGACTGGCATTAGCCACTGACCCGCATCTTTCATGGAAAGCACCACGACAGGAGTTCCCGACATGGGCATGTCACCCGGCAACACCCAGCGCCAGCGGCGCCGCGCCTTTATCGGCGCCACCACCGGCCACTTGATCGAGTGGTACGACTACGGCGTCTACGGCTTCCTGGCCTTGTACATCGGCAAGGCCTTCTTCGTTTCCGACGACCCCACCAGCAGCCTGCTGGCGAGCTTCGCGGCCTTCGCCCTGAGCTTCTTCATCCGCCCGCTGGGCGGCTTGTTCTTTGGCCCGCTGGCGGACAAGATCGGCCGTCGCCGCACGCTGATCACGGTGCTGGTGATGATGGCCGGCTCCACCTTCCTGCTCGGTCTGCTGCCGACCTACGCCAGCATCGGCATCGCCGCGCCGGTGATCCTGGTACTGATCCGCTGCGTGCAGGGCTTCTCTGCCGGCGGTGAGATCGGCACCATCACCAGCTTCATTTCCGAATACGCCGGCCCCGGTCGACGCGGCTTCGCCACCTGCTGGCTGATGGTCACCGCAGTGCTCGGCCTGCTGCTGGGCGGCGCCGTGGCCAATGGCATGACCTGGGCGCTGGGCGCCGAACTGATGCAGGACTGGGGCTGGCGCATCCCGTTCCTGATCGCCGGTCCCCTGGGCTTCATCTCGCTGTACATTCGCCTCAAGCTCGAGGACAGTCCCGAGTTCCTCGCCCTGGTGGAAGCCGGGCAGACCTCCAAGGCGCCGCTGCGCGAGGTATGGCAGTGGAAGCGCTCGATCGCCCTGGTGTTCTTCATCATCACCCTGCACAGCTCGATCTTCTACCTGGTGCTGACTTTCGCCTCGACCTACATGTCCAACACGCTGAAGTTCGACAGCGGCACCACCTTGCTCTACGTGTTCGTCGCCAGCCTGTCGGCGGCGCTGGTGATGCCATTGGGCGGCGCCTTCACCGACCGCTATGGGCGCAAGCCGTTCCTGATGGTGATCGGCACCCTGGCGACCCTGGCCATGTACTGGTTCTTCAAGACCGCGCCCGGCGCCACCCCGGCCACCCTGTTCTGGCCGCTGATGGCGGTGGCGATCCTGTTCGGGCTGTACGCTTCGTCGACCTACGCGTTGATGAGCGAACTGCTGCCGACGCGGATCCGCTCCACCGGCATCGCCATGGCCTACAACATCCCGGTGGCGGTGTTCGGCGGCAGCGCGCCGTTGATCTCTACCTGGCTGATCAAGGTGACCGGGGATATCACCGCGCCGTGGTACTTCTACGTGGGCACCGGTGTGGCGTCGCTGGTGGCGCTGGTGGTGCTGCGCAAGGAGGATTTCGTCGCCTGTGGCCACGATGCGCGGCAGTCTGTTGATCCGAGCCCTTTGAACCTGCGCTCGGTTTAAGGCGAAGGGACCTCTGTGGGAGCGGGTTCACCCGCGAAGCAGGCGGCGCGGTGGATGGCACCGGCTCTGCCGGTGATCGCGGCGGTGCGGCGGTCCGATAAACCCGCTCCCACAGGCAGGGATTTCGAGCCTTGTATCCGGGGCAGGACAGCATTCTGTTACAGTCGCCGCCTCAATCTATCGGTCTGGGGATGCAGGCCGCACCCAACTGTGCGCGCCTGATGAGCCGGCTGTTCACTGTTCAGGCCAAGACGGCCTGAGACAAACATCTCCAATAGGTATACCGCCATGGCACAAGCCACCGACCAGGCCTTCTACGACCGCGCTGATGCGCATATCGAGCTGGCCAACCAGCAGATCGAGAAGCTCGAAGACCTCGGCAAGGTCAGCGCTTCGATGACCTTCGCCGCCAGTCGCTTCAACGCCTGGATGACGGCGCGCAGCTTCAAGTCAGCGCAGGAGATGGCCGCGGCGCGGGAGGAGTTGTTGAAGTACTTCTGCGAGCAGTACCGGATGATGCTCGAGGACAACCTCGACGAGCATATCCAGCACTTCGACCGCTATGTGCTGGGCCAGGACAGCTGAGGCCTACCCGGAAAATTCAGCCATCTTCACACGACCTTGACAATCGCTGGAAGGAACATTGACAGACCCTCGCTAGAGTGCGCGCCAGTTGAAATGCGCCGGGCAATCCCGGTGCGTTTCCCGCAGTGTCGAAAACCTTATCCAGCGAGTCATGATCATGTTCGAATCAACGTCCATCAGGAAGATACTGGGCACTTCGCTTGCCCTCAACGCGGCGCTTGCCTGCAGCCAGGCCAGTGCCCAGGAAAAGACTGCGCCGGACATCATCTGGGGCGACGAGACCCAGGTCACCGCAGGCTTCGCCCTGCATGCCGCGCCGCGCTACATGGGCGCGAAGGGCAGCCAGGGCCACCTGTTGCCATCGGTGACCCTCCAGCGCGGCATCTTCTTCGCCGACAGCCTCAAGGGCGTGGGCGTCCAGCACCAGTTCGACAGCGGCTTCAGCGCCAGTCTCTCGCTCGGCTACGACTTCGGCCGTGCCGACGGTGACAGCAAGTACCGCGCTGGCTCGGACGATTTGAAAGGCATGGGGGCGGTAGGGGGAGCGACGGTGGTCAACATCGACCTGGCCCAGCAGGTCCTGCCCTGGCTGGCGGTCACCGCCGGCGCCGAGTTGCGCACCGGTGGCTACAAGCGCGGCAACAGCTACCAGTTCGGCCTGCTGAACACGCTGCACCAGAGCGACGCCGACATGGTCACCCTGGGCCTCAATGCGCATGCGGGGCAGGCCAAGTACAACCAGACCTACTTCGGCGTCACTGCCCAGCAAAGCGACAACACCGATTTCGATCGATTCAAGGCGGACACGGGCATCCATGCCTACTCGGGCGAGCTGTCGTGGATGCACCGGTTCGACCCGCACTGGTCGACCATCGCCAGCGTGAACGTGATGCACTACACCGACCAGGTCCGCCACAGCCCGATCATTCGCCAGGATACGCCGGTCACCTCGACCGTCGGGGTGCAGTACGCATTCTGATTCAGGCTTGCGGGAGGAAGGCATCCTCGATGAAGGCTTCGAGCGCCTGTGCCTCGATGATCTCGATCGAGAAATGCCCGAAACGCTTCGGCAGCCAGATGATGCGGGCACCGGCAGGCGACTGCAGGTGCTCGCGCGCCAGTGGCTTGCCGTTCTCGTCCTCGGGCTGGATGCCGTTGGCCGTCAGTTGGTCATAGGCCTGTTCGATGTCCGGCGTGGAGTAGCAATGGCGGTAGATCATCCCTTCGCCATGGCTGTCGAGCAGGTCCTTGAGGTTGCCCGCCAGCGGCTGCACCAGCATGAAACGCTCCTGGCCGATCCGGGCGATGGCGTAGTGCACATGCAGGCCGCCGCGCTCCCAGACGAGCGTGCGCGAGATCTCGGCGCCCAGCACCTGGGCGTAGTAGGTACAAGCGGCCTGCAGATCGGCGACCAGCACATCCACGTGGCTGAATTTCAGGTCCATCGCATCGCTCGCTCTATCGGCAGGTGTTGTCATTATCAGGCTCAGGGCTGTGCGGGGGAGGCACTGTCTGCGGTGGCCTGCTCGGCGCCCAGGCTGGCTTCGGCCGCCAGTTTCAGCCGGTCGGCCTTGGAGATGTAGGTGTTGCGGTTTTTCGGCGCCAGTTTGGCGTTGGCCTTCTTGGCGTGGGCTTTCAACAGCTGGTTGATCTTTTTACGACGGTTCATGTTTTTTCGCTTCATTGGCGCCTGGTGGTACGGCAGGGACGAACGATACAACAAAGCGCCACTGACGAATCGTCATATTCGCGCTACACCATCTCCTGACGGGGTTGTACGAGCGACAGGCACGGAGCCTGTCGAACCCGACAAGGAGGTCATCATGCAAGGATCACCACGGCATTGCGCCTGGGTCAGAACGCTGCTCTGGGGCTGGCTGGCCGCCGCCTCACCGATCTTCGCCGAGGAAATCTGCGCGTTGCCCGACGCCGTCGAGCCCGCGCCGGTGCGCCCGGTGGACTACGTCAACAAGGACTTGCCCACCGACTACCTGGCGCTGGTGCTGTCCTGGTCGCCGGAGCACTGCGAGAGCCAGCGCAACAAGCCCAAGGCGCAACGGGACAAGCATGCCTTCCAGTGCTTCTCGGGCAATCGTTTCGAATGGGTGGTGCATGGCCTGTGGCCGCAGAACCGTTATGCCAAGTCCAACCAGGACCATCCTCGCAACTGCCAGAGCGTCGGCTCGCTGCCGGCGCCACTGGTCAGGCAGCACCTGTGCATGATGCCGGGGCCGGACCTGATGCAGAACGAATGGCAGGCCCACGGCACCTGTGGCTGGTCGTCCGCCAACCGCTACTTCGCCGATATCCAGCGGGTGTACGACACGCTGCGCCGTCCCGACACGCAAGCCATGCTCGGCAGCAACCCTGGCCCCAATCAACTGGTTAACGCCAAGGTCAGCGACATCAAGCAGGCCTTCCTGGCCCGCAACCCTGCATTGCCGGCACAGAGCCTGCGGGTCTCGGTGGGTTCGGGCAACCGTCTGAAGGAGCTTTGGGTGTGCCTGGACAAGCAGCTCGCTGCGATCCCGTGCCCGAGCGGCGGGACCCCCGACAATCAGCAGATCAAGGTCAGGACGCCGTTCCAGTAACCGGCCTGCAAGGAGTGCACCCATGCGAGCATCCGCTAATGGCGACTATCTGCGGGTACGGGCCATCGCCGGCACCCATGTCGTGTTCCTGGCCTGGGACTTCGTCACGCCGCCGAGCCTCGAGACCCTGGTCGGCGAGCAGAACCTGCTGGGCTTTGCCGTACACCGTCGGTACTTCGACGCGGCCGGCAAGCTGCGGACCCAATACTATCTGCGCGGCCTCAAGCGCTTCGCCGACAAGGACAAGGGGCTGCCACCAGGCACGCTGGTGCCGACCAGCGAGCATCCGATCCAGAGTTTCCTGTGGGCCGACTACACCGTCGCGCCCGAAGGGGAGTACGCCTACACGGTGCAGCCGGTGTTCGGCGAGCCCAGGAACCTGCGCATCGACGACGCCCGGGGCGTCGCGGTGCGCGTGCGCTGTGAGCCCACGCTTGCGCCGGGCGGCGAGGGCCTGAGGCACGATATCCATTTCAACCGCGGCGTGATCGGCTCCCAGGCTTATGCCAGGGAATTCGATAACGTCGCTCCCGATCCCGATGCGCCGGCCTCCAAACCGATGAAATGGCTTTCGCGGGGCCTTTACGAGGGCCTGCTCGACTTCATCGGGCGCGGCGGCGCGAAAGGCATGGGCCTGCGCGCGGCATTCTACGAGTTCCAGTACCTGCCGGTCGCCCAGGCCCTGCGCGAGGCCGCCCGTGAAGGCGACGTGCAGGTCGTCTTCGATGCCCAGAGCAAGTACAAGGCGAACAACCTGGCCACCATCGAGCAGGCCGGCCTGCAGGCCTGGGTGCATCCGCGCACGGTCAGCGAAGGCATCCGCCACAACAAGTTCATCGTGCTGCTCAAGGATGGCCAGCCGGTCAGCGTCTGGACCGGCTCGACCAATATCTCGGCTGGCGGGATCTTCGGCCACTCCAATGTCGGCCATGTTGTCCACGCCCCCATCATCGCCCGGCAATACCTGGACTACTGGACGCGGCTGCAACAGAACATGACCCCAGCCAGGCTGCGTGCGCCCAATACCCAGGCTACCCCGCTGCCCGCCTTGCCGTTGCAGCCGGGCACCTACCCGCTGTTCAGTCCCCGCGAGCGCAAGGAAACGCCCCAGGCGCAGAAGACCTTGCAGTGGTACGCGGACCTGGCCGGCGCAGCCCGTCAGCTGGTGTGTTTTACCGCCGCGTTCGAGATCGCTCGGGAGTTCCAGGAGGTGCTCCAGGCGCAGAACGACGTGCTGCGCTACGTGATCAAGGACGACCCGCTCAGGAAGACCGAGAACATCGGCACCGACGGTGACGTGATCTTTGCCGCCGGCAGCTTCCTGGGGGAGGACAACCCGCTGACCAACGCGCTCAAGGAGCGTGACAACCCGCTGAACAGCAACGACTACGTGCATACCAAGTACCTGCTGGTCGACCCCCTGGGCGAGCAGCCCACGGTGGTGACCGGGTCGGCGAACTTCAGCGCCGCCTCCCAGGAGAAGAACGACGAGAACATGCTGGTGATCCACGGCGATACCCGGGTGGCGGACATCTACTTCGGCGAGTTCATGCGCCTGTTCGATCACCACTATGCGCGCTACCTGGCGGCGAAGTACCAGGCCCGGCCCGGGAGCACCGGCAACTACCTCAAGCCGCAGGCCGGGCAATGGCTGCCCGCGCACCTGGATCCGGCGAACTACCGGTCGAAGCGGCGGCGCTATCTGGTCGGCTGACAGTCCCACAGGCCATGCGCAATCCCTTGTAGGAGCGGCCTTGTGCCGCGAAAGGGCTGCGAAGCAGCCCCAGGATCTCAGTGTTGATGCAAAGATCGCTGGGGCCGCTGCGCGCCCCTTTCGCGGCACAAGGCCGCTCCTACAGGGCCATGTGCCGCTTGGGTACGTAGGTGATTTACTCCAGGGAAGGTAGGATAACTATAGTGGTACTGTATGAATATCCAGTATTCATTGGGGTTTCTTCCAGCTCCCGGCTTCGGTGCGCAAAATCGCCCCGTGGACATTAAATCCAGCTCCGTTAGTTTGAAGGCCTCTCCTTCGGAAAGGGAGAGTTCTCAAATCAAATGGAGCTATGAACATGAACCAACCACAAAACCAGAACCCACTTCGCCATGGCCGCGTCACTTCCCCGGCCTCCCGCGGCGCCGTCGCCATCGACCTGGGCGTGCTCAGCGGCTGGCAGGTCGACGAAATGGAAGGCGGCAAGAACTTCCCGGCCCTGGCGGCCGGCCCGTTCCCCGCACCGTTCCAGTCGGACAACCCAAGCGTCGCCCCGCCCGCCGACGGCTACATCCTCAGCGGTGGCAAGACCGACGCCCGCGACTGCGTCAACTTCACCGACGAGGAGATGAGCAAGAAGCTCAACCGCGCCTTCACCTGGCCGCTGGTCAACGTCGACCCCGGGCAGCTGTTCAAGGTGACCTGGCGCTACACCGCGCCGCACACCACCCGCGGCTACCGCTGGCTGATCACCAAGGACGGCTGGGATCCGAAACAGCGCATCAGCCGTGCGCAGCTGGAGGACAAGCCGTTCGCCGAGGACTTCTACCCACAGGTGCCGTACTACAGCCATGCCGGCGAGTTGAAGGCCAAGGTCGACCACGAAGTGAAGCTGCCGGCCAACAAGAAGGGCCGTCATGTGATCGTCCTGATGTGGATCGTCGCCAACACCGGCAACGCCTTCTACCAGGCCTTCGACGTCGACTTCAAGTAAGTCCGCGGATCTTCCACACGTTCTAAAGGATTGGAACATGTCAAAGATTGACTTTACCCAACTGAAGGCCGCGCGCGACGACGCCGCCTCGCGCATGCCCAGCCTCGAGGGCAAGAAGATCCTCATGGGCTACTGGCACAACTGGCCGGCGGGCCCTGCGGACGGCTACCAGCGCGGGCAGTTCGCCAACATGAGCCTGGAGGAGGTGCCGCGCGACTACAACGTGGTGGCCGTGGCGTTCATGAAGGGCAGCGGCATCCCGACCTTCAAGCCGTACAACCTGTCCGATGCCGAGTTCCGCCGCCAGGTCGGCGTGCTCAACAGCCAGGGCAGGGCGGTGCTGATGTCGCTGGGCGGTGCCGATGCGCATATCGCGCTGAACCCGGGCCACGAACAGCCGCTGGCCAATGAAATCATCCGCCTGGTGGAAACCTACGGTTTCGACGGGCTGGACATCGATCTTGAACAGAGCGCGATCGACTTCGCCGCCAACAAGACCGTCCTGCCCGCCGCGCTGAAGCTGGTGAAGGATCACTATGCCGCCGAGGGCAAGCATTTCATCATCAGCATGGCACCGGAGTTCCCCTACCTGACCAGCGCCGGGCGCTACGTCGACTACCTCAAGGCACTGGAGGGCTACTACGACTTCATCGCCCCGCAGTTCTACAACCAGGGTGGCGACGGGCTGTGGGTGCAGGAGGCCAACAACGGCAGGGGCGCCTGGATTGCCCAGAACAACGATGCGCTCAAAGAGGACTTCCTCTTCTACCTGACCGAAAGCCTGGTCAGCGGCACCCGCGGCTTCACCCGGATCCCGGCCGACAAGTTCGTCATCGGCCTGCCGGCCAACGTCGATGCCGCCGCCACCGGCTACGTGGTCAACCCGACGGCGGTGACCAACGCGTTCAAGCGCCTGTACGCCAAGGGCGTGTCGATCAAGGGCCTGATGACCTGGTCGGTCAACTGGGACAACGGGGTCAACAAGGACCACGTACCCTACAACCAGGAGTTCAGCCGACGCTACGGGCCGCTGATCAACGGCACCAAGGCGCCCGCACGCACCCGCAAGGCGCCGACCGCCTGATCGAACCTGCATCGGGCAGACGTGCCTGATGCCCGGCAGTCGAGGCCTGCCGACGTGATCGATCGATGAGAATCCGATGCCGCAAGGCATCGGATTTTTTGTTGTCTGCAGGACAGGGGAAACCCTGCAAGCCATATGTCCGAAAATGGCGAGCCTCAAGCGAATCCAGGGCATAGGATGTCGCTCATGACCAACCTAATCGATTCTCCCGAAAGCGATGCCTGCTACCTGGCCTTGAAGGCGCACGATGCGCGCTTCGATGGCGCCTTCTTCGCCGCGGTCACCAGCACCGGCATCTATTGCCGGCCGGTGTGCCGGGTCAAGACGCCACGGCGTGACAACCTGCGGTTCTACCGGCATGCCGCCCAGGCCGAGGCGGCGGGTTTCAGGCCGTGCCTGCGCTGCCGCCCTGAGCTGGCGCCGCGTGCGGTGGCGTGGAGCACCGAGGATGCCTCGCGCATCCTGGCCGTGCAGGCGGCGCGCATGCTGGACGAGCCGCAGAACGTACGTACGATGGTCGATATCGCCCGGCACCTGGGGGTGAGCGACCGCCATCTGCGACGCATCTTCGAGGCGCATTTCGGGGTTTCGCCGCTGCAGTACCTGCAGACACGTCGGCTGCTGGCGGCCAAGCAACTGATCGCCGACACGCAACTGCCGATGACCCAGGTGGCGTTGGCCAGTGGCTTTGGCAGTGTGCGGCGCTTCAACGATGCGTTCTCCCAGCACTATGGCCTGAATCCCAGTACGTTGCGTCGCGCCCGCTCGACCGCGAATGGGCAAGGGGTGAGCGTTCGCCTGGGCTGGCGCCCGCCCTATGACGTGGAGTCGATACTGGGCTTCCTGCGCCTGCGCGCCATCCCGGGCCTGGAATGGGTGGAGGGCCGGCAGTACATGCGCACCCTGCGCCTTGTGCAGGGCCAGCAGGCGTGCAGCGGCTGGCTGAGTGTGAGCCTTGACGACCAGCGTGCCCAGGCGCAGGTGACCATCAGTGACAGCCTGGCAGGCGTTTTGCCCACGCTGATCAACCGTGTGCGGGCCGCGTTCGACCTGGATGCCGACCCGGTGGCGATCCACAGTGTGTTGCAGGCGACGTTCCCGGCGAGCGAAGGCATGCGTGTGCCCGGTACGCTGGACGGTTTCGAGCTGGCGGTGCGTGCCGTGCTTGGCCAACAGATCACCGTGGCCGCCGCGCGCACGCTGGGCGCGCGCCTGGTCGGCGCCTTTGGTGAGTCTATCCAGACGCCCGTTGCAGCGCTGGACCGTCTGTTTCCCACACCGACCAGCCTGGCGGCGGCCAGTGGTGACGCCCTTGGCCGACTGGGCATCACGCGCCAGCGCCAGGCCGCCCTCAAGGGCTTGGCCGAGGCCGTGGGGGAGGGGCGCCTGCTGCTGAGCCCCGGTGTCGATGTCGCGGCCACTTGCGCCCAGTTGCGGGACTTGCCCGGCATCGGCGACTGGACGGCCCAGTACATCGCCTTGCGCGCGTTGCGCTGGCCCGATGCGTTTCCGGCGGGTGACGTGGCACTGCAGAAGGCGCTGGGGGTGAACAGCGCCAAGGCCGCGACACAGGCTGCGCAGGGTTGGCGGCCCTGGCGTGGCTATGCCGTGCTGCGTGCCTGGCAGGGGCTGGCAGATCCGGCGCGTCCGTGAGCGTCTTGGCAAACGCTGTGCGGCGGGCTCAGGGATCCTGCGGATCATGCCCCAGCGATTGCAGGAACAACGAGAACAACTCCGGTTGCGACGAGATATCCAGCTTGGCATAGAGATGCCGACGATGGACCTTGATGGTTTCCGGGGAAATGGCCAGGCGCTCGGCCATGGCCTTGGATGAATAGCCACGCAGGATCAGCCGGGCGATCTCCAGCTCGCGCTCGGACAACACCTTGGCGCCGAACAGGCTCATGGCGTCGCGCACCTGATGGGCCATGCCTGCCACGGGCGCCGGGCGCAGGCTCTGCTGCAGCCAGTGCTGGGCCATCAGCGCAACCACCCACGGGCAGACCACCGCCAGCAATCCATGGCTGGCGCTGTCGAACCGCTCGCGGCGTCCCAGCGACAGCGACAGGGCGCCACTGTCCCCCAACTGCACGATGAACTGCACCTCGTCTTCCAGCACATGGTCGTGGAAGTACTTGAGGTAGTACTCGCTCTGGCGGAACTGGTCCGGTGCCACTTCCTCGAGCCTGTGCAGACCGTCGCCGATGCGCTCCTGGCAGGCCTGGTAGAACGGGTCGAGCTGGTACAGGCCGCTCAGGTACAGGGCCATGGCCTCGGGGTTGCCTTCACCCCGGGCATCGAAGATCTCCAGCGCCCGGGGCAGGCCGGCGCGGGGGTAGAACATCGCCAGGGCGTTGTCGAACACCAGCCACTGCTGCAACAGCAGGATCAACTGGCGCCAGAAACGCGGCTGGCCGATCTGCTCGACGGTGCGGGCCAGGCCTGCGTGAGTGCTGGCTTCGGTGAACAGGTTGTGCATGAGACCCCATTGCTGGCGACTGTTACTAGTCAGTTGGCTGGAATGAGGGGGGCGTGGGAGCGGGCTTGCCCCGCGATATTGCAGGGTTGCCTGACGCTACGCCATCGCGGGACCAGCCCGCTCCCACAAAATTCGACCTGCGATTGCGCAGTCTTGTGAGGTTTCCCGCTCCCCGTCAAGAGGCGTACCCCCTTTAGGTAATTGGCCCGGTCGCTGCGCCAGCCTACAGTCCAGCCCAGGTCCAGCGGCCGCGTGACCGGTTTTCCCCTCACAACCAATAACAACCAGAGGAAAAACGCCATGAGCTCCAGCGCAGCGCCCACGGGCGCACTCCAGCAACGGCTGGGGGTGTTCGACGTGGTCGCCATCACCGTGTCGGCGGTGACCCCGGCCAGTTCCGTGTTCGTCATCGCCCCCTTCGCCATCCAGCAGGCCGGCAGCGGCGCCTTTCTCTCGTTCATCATGGCCGCGGCCCTGGCGCTGATGTTCGCCTGGTGCTACGCCGAGCTGGGGCGTGCCCACAGCTCCGCCGGTGGTGAATACGTGTACGCCAAGCGGGTGTTCGGCGGGCTGGCCGGCTACGCCACCTTCCTCACCGTGCTGGCCTCGATGCTGTTCATCCCGCCGGTACTCGCCGCCGGTGCCGCCACCTACCTGAACAACGCCCTGGGTACCACGTTCGACACCCAGGCGGTGGCCCTGGTGATCGTGGTGTCGAGCTATGCGCTGGGCATCCTCAATATTCGCCTGAACGCCTGGATCACCGGGTTGTTCCTGTTCTGCGAAGTCGCCGCGCTGCTGGTGATCGTGACACTGGGTTTCGGCAACGCCAGCCAGCCGGTGGCAAGCCTGCTGCAACCGCAGATGCTCGAGCAGGGCAGCCTGGTCGTCGCGCCCTGGGCGCTGGTGCTGGGGGCGGTGGGCATGGCCCTGTTCGCCTTCAACGGCTACGGTGGCGCGGTGCTGCTGGCCGAGGACATGAAGGACCGTGGCCGTACCGTGCACCGGGCGGTGCTGTGGTCGCTGGCGGTGGTAGTGGCGATCGAGGTGATACCACTGGCGGCGCTGCTGATCGGCGCACCGTCGTTGCAGGCGATGCTGGCCAGCGGCGACCCGATCGGCTACCTGCTCACCGCCCACGGCAACCAGACCCTGGCGCGGCTGGTCAGTGCCGGGATCTTCCTCTCGGTGTTCAACGCCATCGTCGCCATCGTCATCCAGGTCGGCCGGGTGGTGTACAGCAGCGGCCGCGATGCGATCTGGACGCCAACCCTCAACCGCGCCTTCACGCTGATCCACCCGCGCTGGGAATCGCCGTGGCTGGCGACCCTGTTCCTGGCCGTGCCGTCGGCGTTGCTGAGCCTGTCCGGCAGCCTGGAACAACTGACTTCGTTCACCGTGCTGCTGTTGTTGCTGATCTACCTGGTGGTGGCGGCCTGCGCACTGTGCAGCCGGGTGCTGCGCCGCGACCGTGAGCACCCGTACCGCATGCCGCTGTGGCCGTTGCCGGCGTTGCTGGCGGTCAGCGGCGCCGGTTGGCTGCTGGTGACCTTGCTGCGCGAGGCATCGCTGCGCGACCTGTTGATCATTCTCGGGCTGCTGGCCGTGTCGATGGTGTTGTACAGCACCCACGGCCGCCTCAGCCCGACTTTCCAGAAATTGTGAGCATCCAAGGAGTACACATGCGTGCGCGTCAACTGGGCATCACCCTCGGCCACGGCACCCCGGGCCCGTTCAATGCCATCACCGACGTTCCAGGGGTACGGGTCGGCCACAGCACCCTGATCGACGAGCAACGCCCGGCGCCGATCCGCACCGGGGTGACCCTGATCGAGCCGCGCGCGGGCGCGGCCCGTCAGCAGCCGTGCTTCGCCGGCTGCCACGTGCTCAACGGCAACGGCGACGCCACGGGGCTGGAGTGGATCCGCGAGGCCGGGCTGCTGACCACGCCGATCGCCATCACCAACACCCACAGCGTCGGCGTGGTGCGCGACGCGCTGATCGGCGCCGAGCGTGAGCGCCTGCCGGACGACGCGGTGTACTGGTGCATGCCGGTGGTGATGGAAACCTACGATGGCCTGCTCAATGACATCTGGGGCCAGCACGTGACGCCGGCGCAGGTGCGCCAGGCGCAGCAGGCCGCGGAGTCAGGCCCGGTGCAGGAAGGCCCGGTGGGCGGTGGCACGGGGATGATCTGCCACGAGTTCAAGGGCGGCATCGGCACCGCCTCGCGGCGCCTGGAGGACGGGCAGGGGGGCTGGACGGTCGGTGTCCTGGTCCAGGCCAACCATGGCCAGCGACGCGAGCTGCGGGTCGACGGCTATCCGGTGGGGCGCCAGCTGGGTCACCTGCCGTCGCCCTTCGCCGAGGCCGAGGCGGGCACGCCGGGGATGGGCTCGATCGTGGTGGTGATCGCCACCGACGCGCCGTTGCTGCCGCACCAGTGCCAGCGCCTGGCGCAGCGGGCGTCGATCGGCATCGCCCGCACCGGTGGCGGTACCGAGGACTCCAGCGGCGATATCTTCCTGGCGTTTTCCACCGGCAACCAGGGATTGCCGCCCGCTGACTACGGGCGCAAGGGGCTGGCCCAGTGCACAGGCGTGCAAATGCTCAACAACGACCATATCTCGGGGTTGTTCATGGCGGCGGCGGAGGCGGTGGAGGAGGCGATCGTCAATGCCTTGCTGGCGGGGCGGACGATGCAGGGCAAGGGTGGGCTGGTGGTGCCGGCGCTGGAGGGGGATACGCTGCTGACGGCGTTGCAAGAGGCGGGGTGGAAGCCTCGTAACTAGCAGTACCGTTTCCCCCCTGTAGGAGCGGCCTTGTGCCGCGAAAGGGCTGCGCAGCAGCCCCGGCAACTCATGCGTCGACGCTGAGATCCTGGGGCTGCTTTGCAGCCCTTTCGCGGCACAAGGCCGCTCCTACATAGGGCGTTAACGTTACGAGCGGGCACCTGCCAAGGCAGCACTACCACCCCGCGAAACCCGCAACGCCACCAGGCTGCCGACCACGATCAACCCCGCCAGCGCATACAGCGCCGCATCGGTCGACCCGGTCTGGTCCTTGATGAAGCCCACCAGGTAAGGGCTGAGGAAACCGGCCATCTGCCCCACCGAGTTGATGATCGCCAGGCCCGCCACGGCGGTGCCGGCGGTCAGCAGCGCGGTGGGCATCGGCCAGAACATCGGCAGGCCGGTCAGCGCGCCCATGGTGGCGATGGACAGGCCGAGGATGGCGATGGGCGGGTTGCCGGCGAAGTTCACCGCGATCAGCAGGCCCAGGGCGCCCATCAGCATCGGCACCACAAGGTGCCAGCGGCGCTCGTTGCGCAGGTCCGCCGAACGGCCGACCAGGATCATGAACACACCCGCCAACAGGTACGGGATGGCGCTCAGCCAGCCGATCAGCAGCGGGTTGTCGAAGCCCATGTTCTTGATGATCGACGGCAGCCAGAAGTTGATGGCGTAGACGCCGCTCTGGATGCAGAAGTAGACGAAACCGAAGGTCCAGATCAGCGGGTTGGTCAGCACCGACAGCACGCTGTCACCGCGGGTGGCCGGCTTGCTGGCTGCGTCGGCCTTGAGGTCCGCCTCGATCAGCTGGCGCTCGGCCGGGCTCAGCCACTTGGCGGTCTGGTAGCCGTCACTGAGCAGCACGATGGCCAGCGCACCGAGCACCACGGTGGGCAGCCCCTGGATCAGGAACATCCACTGCCAGCCGGCCAGGCCATGCTGGCCGGCGGCGAAGTGCTCGAGGATCCAGCCGGAGAAGGGGCCGCCGAGCAGGCCGGATACCGGGATCGCCGACATGAACAGGGCCATGATGCGGCCGCGGCGGTCCGCCGGGAACCAGCGCGAGAGGTACAGCACCACGCCTGGGAAGAAGCCCGCCTCGGCGGCGCCGGTGAGCAGGCGCAGGGCATAGAACTCGGTGGGGGTGGTGACGAAAAGCAGGCAGGTGGACAGGCTGCCCCAGGCGATCATCATCAGCGCGATCCAGCGCCGCGGGCCGAAGCGGTTGAGTGCCAGGTTGCTGGGCAGGCCGCAGAGCACGTAGCCGATGAAGAAGATGCCGGCGCCGAGGCCGTACACGGTTTCGCTGAATTTCAGCGCGTCGAGCATCTGCAGCTTGGCGAAGCCGACGTTGACGCGGTCCAGGTAGTTGAACAGGTAGCAGATGAAAATGAACGGGATCAGCCGCAGGGTGATGCGCCGGTACAGCGCGTTGCGGGTGATCTCGATGCCTTGGTCAGGGGCGGGGCTGTGTGCCATGATCGGGTTCTCTGTTGTTATGGTTGTCACCGCGTCGCCTGTGCCGGCGCTCGCCTTGAGCAGTCTCGGGGAGTGTAGCGCGGCTGTCTTTGTGCTTTTGCACAGTGTCAGGTGCAGGCTGCTGTGCCGTCGACCAATGCCGAAGGACCCTTACATGTTCGAGCTGGACCACGACCTGGCCCAGGACATCGTCAACCGGGCGATGGCCATCCTGCCGTGCAACGTCAATGTGATGGACAGCCAGGGCCTGATCCTCGGCAGTGGCGAGCCCGAGCGCATCAATACCCGTCACGAAGGCGCGCAACTGGTGCTGGCCAACGGCCGCATCGTCGAGCTGGATACGGAAGCGGCCAAGTGCCTCAAGGGCGTGCAGCCCGGCGTCAACCTGCCGCTCATGCTCGATGGCCGGCTGATCGGCGTTCTGGGGCTGACCGGTGATCCGCAGCAACTGCGCACCTACGGCGAGCTGGTGCGCATGACCGCCGAGATGCTGCTGGCCCAGCGTCACCTGCAGGTGGAGCAGCAATGGCGTCGCCAGCGCTGCGACGACCTGCTGGCGCTGCTGTTGGGCGGCAGCGGTGAGTCACCGCGCCTGGTCGACGAGGCCCAGCAATTGGGGCTCAAGCCCAACCTGCCACGGATCCCTTGTCTGTTCGAGCTGCGCGCCGGGCCGCCTGCCGAGGCCCTGTCAGCCTGGCTGATGAGTCGCTACCCGGACAGTTGGTGCGTCAGTCCCGCACGCCAGTCGCTGCTATGGTGCCGCCCGGCGGGCGTGGTGCTGGACGAGCCGCGCCTGTTCGAGCGCCTGCAGCGCCATGGTTGGGACGTCGAACGCCTGGCCCTGGGCAGCCCGGCGCAGAGCCTGGAGCAGTTGCGCCGTGGTTATCGGCGGGTTCGCGACCTGCAGGCCTACGGCCGTGAAGTGCTGCCTAACGAGCGTCTGCTGAGCCTGGAGCGCTACCGCTTGCCGGCTTTGCTCTGGCGGCATCGCAACGACGATGCCCTGGATGAGCTGCTCGAACCGTTGCAGCGCATCCGCGCCAAGGACGCCAGTGGCCAGTTGCTGCTCACCCTGCGCGCCTGGTGCGCCCATGACGGGCAGAGCCAGGCCTGCGCCGAGGCCCTGGGAATCCATCGCAACAGCCTGCGCTATCGGCTGGAGCGGATCGCCGAGCTGGGGGAGGTGGACCCGTTGCGGATGGAGGGGATGCTGAGCCTGTATTTGGGGTTGCAGTTGTTGCCGGCAAAGGGGCTGTAGAGGCATCCGCCCAATCAACGCCCCTGGGTTTTGTGCATCCGACCGAGGCTGGCGTGGCGTACACCTGTCAGCATGCGCGACAACAGGACAGGAGAATCCCCATGAAGATCGTCATCGCCCCCGACTCGTTCAAGGACAGCCTCGATGCTGCCGGTGTCGCCCGCGCCATCGCCGCCGGCCTGGCCGAAGTCTGGCCGGCGTCCGAGCGCATCGAATGCCCGATGGCCGATGGCGGCGAAGGCACCATGGAGGCGATCGTCGCCGCCAGCCATGGCGAACTGCGTCGCCAGGTGGTGCGCGGCCCGTTGGGCGAGACGGTCGAGGCGGGTTGGGGTTGGCTGGCCGAGAGCCGCACGGCGGTGATCGAGATGGCCCAGGCCAGTGGCATCCAGCTGGTGCCCAACGGCCAGCGCGACGCTTGCCGCAGCAGCACCTGGGGCACCGGCGAACTGGTGGCGGCGGCGTTGGCGGCCGGTGCCTCGCGCATCGTCCTGGCCATCGGCGGCAGTGCCACCAATGATGGCGGTAGCGGCATGTTGCGGGCGTTGGGCCTGCGCTTGCTGGATGCCCAGGGCGAACCGTTGGCCGAGGGCGGACTGGCCCTGGCGCAATTGGCGCGCATCGACGCCAGCCACCTGGACCCGCGCCTGGCGCAGGTCCAGGTGGAGGTTGCCGCCGATGTCGACAACCCGTTGTGCGGGGACAACGGTGCTTCGGCGATCTTCGGCCCGCAGAAGGGCGCCAGCCCCGAGCAGGTGCAGGCCCTGGACCAGGCCCTGGCACATTTCGCCGACCATTGCGCAGGCCTGCTGGGCACGGATGTGCGTGACCAGCCGGGCAGCGGCGCGGCCGGGGGCATGGGGTTTGCCGCCAAGGCGTTCATGGGCGCGCAGTTCCGCCCGGGCGTCGAGGTGGTCGCCGAGCTGGCCGGGCTCGATGGCCTGGTGCAGGGCGCGGACCTGGTGATCACCGGCGAAGGACGCTTCGATGCCCAGACCCTGCGCGGCAAGACGCCGCTTGGGGTGGCGCGCGTGGCCAGGCGACATGGTGTACCGGTGGTGGTTTTGGCGGGGACCCTGGGGGCCGGTTACGAGCAGTTGTACGCACAGGGCATCGACGCCGCCTTTGCCTTGGCCAGCGGACCGATGACCTTGGAGCAGGCCTGTGACCAAGCCGAGACGCTGCTGAAGGCGCGGGCCGGGGATGTGGCGCGGTTGTGGCAGGTGGCGCGCCAGCGCTGATCAGAACACCGTCCGGGTCGGGGCGGTGTTCTCAAGTGTGTAGATGACCTGTGGGAGTGGCCCCCCACAGGCACGTTGACGATGTCAGCCCTGATACAAGGCGTCGAGCAGCGCCTTCAGCTGGTCGCGGCCCTGGGCATCCAGCCCGAACACCGGCCGGCGCGGCTCGCCCACCGGCAACCCGGTCATCTCCAGGCCAGCCTTGATGGTCGCCGGCAAACCTCCCTTGAGAATGAAGTCAAGCAACGGCAGTTGGCGGTAGAACAGCGCCTTGGCCTGTTCCAGCTCACCGTTCTGCACCGCCTGGTACAGCCGCAGGTTCAGTTCGGGAATCAGGTTGGCCGCCGCCGTGCACCAGCCCGTGGCGCCCGCCACGAAGGCTTCCAGCGCCAGCGGGTTGCAACCGTTGTAGAACGGTACCTGGCCTTCACCGAGCAGTTGCAGCTTGTGCATGCGCTGGATGTCGCCGGTGCTCTCCTTGACCATGGTCACGTTGTCCACCTCGCGGACGATGCGCAGGATCAGCTCCACCGGCATGTCGGTGCCGCTGGTGGCCGGGTTGTTGTAGAGCATGATCGGCAAATCGATGGCCGCGCCGATGGCGCGGTAGTGCTGGACGATCTCGGCTTCGCTGAGTTTCCAGTAGGCCGCCGGCAGCACCATTACCGCGTCGGCGCCGTGCTGCTGGGCGAAGCGGGCGCGGCGCACGGCACCGGCGGTGGTCAGGTCGGAGACGCTGACGATGCTCGGCACGCGCTTGCCGATGCGCTCCAGGCTGTACTGGGCGACCTGCTGCCATTCGCCGTCGCTCAGGTAGGCGCCTTCGCCGGTGCTGCCCAGCGGCGCGATGGCGTGGACGTCGCCGTCGATCAGGCGGTCGATGGAACGGCCCAGGGCCGGCAGGTCAAGCTGTTCACCGTCCTGGGTGAACGGGGTGATGGTGTAGCCGATGATGCCGTGGAATCGAGTGGTCATGGTGTGTGGCTCCGCAAGCAAGGCAAGATGGGGTCAGGCGAGGCAATCGGCGTGCTGGCGCAGCGCCTGCCGGGCGTAATAGTTGAAGGCGGCGCCGTGGCGCTTGGGCCGGTCGATCCAGTCGTGGGCGTCGCGGCCGAGCTCCGGGGCGATCGGCTTGATGGTGCCGGCGGCCATCGCCAGCAGTTGCAGGCGCGCGGCGCGCTCGATCAGTTGGGCATAGACGCAGGCTTGCTCGATGCTGGTGCCGGTGGACAGCTGGCCGTGGTGCGAGAGCAGGATGGCGCGCTTGTCGCCCAGGGCGGCGCTGATGATCTCGCCTTCCTCATTGCCCACCGGCACGCCCGGCCAGGCCTCGAGGAACGCGCAGTCCTCGTACAGCGGGCACAGGTCCATGTGCGAGACCTGCAGCGGCACTTCGAGCATGGAAAGCGCGGCGACGTGGGTGGGGTGGGTGTGGATGATGCAGTTGACGTCGGGGCGGGCGCGGTACACCCAGCTGTGGAAGCGGTTGGCCGGGTTGGGCATGCCCTGGCCTTCGAGCACTTCGAGGTCTTCGTTGACCAGCAGCAGGTTGCCGGCGGTGATTTCGTCGAAGCCCAGGCCCAGTTGCTGGGTGTAGAAGGTGCCCGGCTGCGGACCGCGGGCGCTGATCTGCCCGGCCAGGCCCGAGTCGTGGCCGTTATCGAAGAGAATTCGGCAGGTCAGGGCCAGCTTTTCGCGCACAGTCCACGTATTATCGGCAAGCGAGCCTTGCATCTGTGTCAGTGCCTTTTGCACCAGCTGGTCTTTGCTGAGGGTAAGGGTATTGGCCATGGGGAGCTTTCCTCTGTGGCGTGATGACGGATGTCAGGGCTGGCTCGCCCCCGAGCTTTGGACGGTGAGGGGGCGAGCCATCAGATGACACAAATAATCCTATATGACACAAAGTGTCATAAGCAAGTGCGTTTGTTCGGGAAACCCGCGTCACATGTCTATCCGACTGAAACTGCTGAGAAAGAAACTGGGCATCACCCTTGAGCAACTGGCCGACAAGTCCGGCATGACCAAGAGTTACCTGTCCAAGGTCGAGCGCGGCCTCAACACGCCGTCGATCGCCGCCGCGCTGAAGCTGGCGCGGGCGCTGAACGTCAATGTCGAGGAGCTGTTCGACGGCGAGCACGACGGCCAGGCGCGCTACAGCCTGGTGCGCCGCGGCGAGCGCCAGGCGCTGGTGGGTGGTGGCGAGGGGCCGGGATATGCGGTGCTGACCTCCCAGGTTGGCCAGCGCAGCCTGCTGCCGTTCCTGATCCAGCCACCGACCGCGTTCAGCGACCCGACTTTCAAGGAGCACGAAGGCGAGGAGTTCCTGTTCGTCCACGAGGGCCAGGTGGAGGTGGACTTCATGAGCGAACGGGTGTTGCTGGAGGCGGGCGATGCCCTGCATTTCAATGCCCAGACCCCGCACCGCCTGCGTTCGGTCGGCGAGCGCCAGGCGCAGTTGCTGGTGGTGGTGCAGGGCGGCGAGGGGTGAGGGCGGGGCGATGATCGAGGTCTCGCGGTTCTGGCGTGATCCGGCATTGCCCTTTGTCGAAGCCCGGCGCGTGGGGGACGGCCGCCAGGTGTGCTATGCGGCCCATTCCCACGAGAGTTTCTCCATCGGCGTGATTACCGGTGGGCGCAGCACCTACCTGACCGGCAACGCCCGGCATGAGGTGGCGGCGGGGAGCACGGTGCTGATGAACCCGGGCGTGGTGCACACCTGCAACCCGATCCAGGGCGAGCCCTGGTCGTACCTGATGCTGTTCGTCGACATGCCCTGGCTGCTGGCGCGTGGCTTCGCGCTGCCCTCGGCGACCTTGAGCACATCGGCGGTGCTGTACGGGCAGTTGCTGGCGCTGTTCGCCGGGTTGTTCGAGCCCGGCAACGAGGGTCGGGAGGCGCAGCTGGAGGCGTTCTTCAGGGGCTTGGCGCAGGTGCTGGAGGCGGACGCGAGCGGCCAGCCACCACGCCATCCACGTCTTGAGCTGGCCGCCGCGTTCATCCGTGCCCATCGCCTCGACCCGCTGACGCTGGAGGACATCTGCGCTGCGGCGGGGCTGTCACGGGCCTACCTGATCCGCGCGTTCGGCAAGCGCTTCGGCCTGACGCCCCATGGCTACCTGCTCGACCAGCGGGTGCAGCACGCCCGGGCGCAACTGCGGGCCGGCAGGCCGATTGCCGAGGTTGCGCTGGAGGCGGGGTTCGCCGACCAGGCGCACCTGCAGCGGGCCTTCAAGCGCCACCTGGCGACCACGCCGGGGCATTATCGCAATGGCTGAGACAGGAGGGAGATCGCCCAAGACTTCGGGCTGTGTTGTCGCGCAAGGAACTGTGCCCCTGTGGGAGCGGGTTTACCCGCGAAGCAGGCGCCGCAATGGATGGCACGGGCTTCGCCCGTGTTCGCGGGCAAGCCCGCTCCCACAGGAATTACGCAAGCTATCAGACTTTGAGCAAGACAGTTGCTCCCACAGGGCCAAGCCAAGTCAATGGGTTACGTGGTGTTCTGTGGGAGCGGGCTTGCCCCGCGATAGCGCCCGGCCCGATAACCTCACACCATCAGGTAAACCGCGCTCGCCACCAGCAACCCCGCCAGCACCCGATTGAGCAGGCGCATCCGCCACGGCTCGGCCAGGTACTGGCGGATCACGCTGCCGGCCCAGGCCCAGCTGGCCACGCAGACGAAGCAGATCGGCCCGTAGATCCAGGTGAATAGCCACAGCAACTGCTGCTCGCCGCCGGTAAAGGCGCCGATCCCGGCCACCGCCGCCAGCCAGGCCTTGGGGCTCAGCCACTGCATGGCCGCGCCGTGCCAGGCGCTGGGCGCTCGCCGGTTGTCGTCGGCACCCAGTCCGCCATCGTCACTGGCCAGTTTCCAGGCCATGTACAGCAGAAACAGCACGCCACCCCAGTGCAGCAACCGCCCCAGCAACGGCCAGCGCAGCAACAGCTCATGCACGCCCAGCCCCACCAGCACCAGCAGCAGGCAGAAACCCAGGGTGGCGCCGGCGGCATGCCCGATGCTGGCCCGCAAGCCATGGCGTGCGCCGCTGCCGAGGGCAACGATGTTGACCGGGCCGGGGGAGATGGAGGCAGCCAGGGCAAAGGCTGCCATGGACAATGTCAGGCTCATTGGAGGTTTCCATGCAGGAGGAGGGTGTGGCTATCCTGGCTAAGACCGTGACGGGCGTATTGAACAAAAATGCCCTGCCGCACCTGTTACAGCTTTTGTAATAGTTTTGCGCTATCAGAGAAATCTGCTTCGATTGTAGGATCGACATCCCTATTTTCTATCAAGGTCTATATGAGCACCTTCGCGGAGCCCCCCAGTCCCTGGCCGTCCCGGCCTTCCTTCCCCCGTCCTCGTGACGCCGCCCCTGTGAGTACCCGCTAATGGAATGGCTAGCCGACCCCACGGCCTGGCTGGGCCTGTTGACGCTTATCGTCCTCGAGCTGGTGCTGGGTATCGACAACCTGGTGTTCATCGCCATTCTTGCCGACAAACTGCCGCCGCACCAGCGCGACCGCGCCCGGGTGATCGGCCTGTCGTTGGCGCTGATCATGCGCCTGGGCCTTTTGGCCAGCATCTCGTGGATGGTGACCCTCACCGCGCCGCTGATCGAGGTGTTCGGCAAGACCTTCTCCGGCCGTGACCTGATCATGCTGTTCGGTGGCGTGTTCCTGCTGTTCAAGGCCACCATGGAACTGCACGAACGCCTCGAGGGTCATGTCGCCCAGAGCGGCGGCGTGACCCGTCACGCGGCGTTCTGGCCGATCGTCGCGCAGATCGTGGTGCTCGACGCGGTGTTCTCGCTGGACGCGGTGATCACCGCCGTGGGCATGGTCGAACAGCTGTCGGTGATGATGATCGCGGTGATCTTCTCCATCGGTATCATGATTGTCGCCAGCAAGCCGCTGACCCGCTTCGTCAACGAACACCCGACAGTGATCATGCTGTGCCTGGGCTTCCTGATGATGATCGGCTTCAGCCTCACCGCCGAAGGCCTGGGCTTCCATATTCCCAAGGGCTACCTGTACGCGGCCATCGGCTTCTCGCTGTTGATCGAGCTGTTCAACCAGCTGGCCCGCGCCCGTCGCAAGCGCAGCCTGCATCAGCACCGGCCATTGCGTGAGCGCACGGCCCACGCGGTGCTGCGCCTGATGGGTGGGCGCCGGGTCGAGGCCGACGAGGTGGGCGAGGAGATCGCCGACCTGGTGGCCGGTGGTGACGAGCAGGTGGTCTTCGACCGCCGTGAGCGGGTGATGATCAGTGGCGTGCTCAACTTGGCCGAGCGGCCGATCCGCACGGTGATGACGGTGCGGGCCAAGGTCGATGCCATCGACCTGTCGCAGCCGGCCGAGGCGATCACCCAGATGCTGGTCAACTCGTCGTACTCGCGCCTGCCGCTGATCCGCGACGGGCGTATCGAGGAACCGCTGGGCTACGTGCACAAGAAGGAGCTGCTCAAGGAACTGCTGGGCGGTAACCAGCCGGCGCTGGAACATCTGGCCCGGGCGCCGTTGAACCTGCTGGAGAGCTTCAGCATCCTCAACGCCCTGGAGCAGATGCGCGCCCAGTCCACCCACATCGCCTTCGTGGTCAACGAATTCGGTGACTTCACCGGGGTGCTGACCATGACCGACATCCTCGAGTCGATTGCCGGCGAGCTGCCGGATGCGAGCGAGGTGGAGGGGCCGGGCGTGGTCGAGGAGGCGGGCGGTTTCGTGGTCAGTGGCGCCCTGAACCTGGCTCAGGTCCAGGCGCGCACAGGCTTCGCCGCCCGTGCCACCGAGGACTACCAGACCCTGGCGGGCCTGGTGATGAGCCTGCTGGACCGCCTGCCGGTGGTGGGTGATCACCTGGCCTGGAACGGCTGGACCATGACCGTGGTGGCGGTGGAGGAGCGTCGGGTGCGCCAGGTGCGCCTTACACCGAACGCCGACGCTGACGCAGCAGGTGCTTGATGCCTTCGAGCACCAGCACCAGCACGGCGCCCCAGATCGGCAGGTAGGTCAGCCACTGGTCGGGGCCGATGGTCTCGCCCAGCAGCAGGGCCACGCCCACCAGCAGCACCGGCTCGACGTAGCTGAGCAGGCCGAACAGGCTGAACGGCAACAGACGGCTGGCCAGCACGTAGGCGATCAGGGCACAGGCGCTGATCGCCCCGAGCAGCGGGATCAGCCCGTACAGGCCCGGGTGCTCGGCCAGGTCCGCCGCCGACAGCGGGCCCTGGATCACGAAGTACAGGGCCCACGGCAGCAGCAGGCACATGTCGCACCACAGGCCGCCCAGGTGGTCGGTGCGGCAGCGCCGTCTGAGGACGAAGTAGATCGGGTAGCCGATCATCACCAGCAGGGTTTCCCAGGCGAAGCTGCCGTGCTGGTACAGCTCGTGGCCAACCCCGAGCACGGCGAAGCTCACCGCGACCTTCTGCAGGCGCGACAGGCGTTCGCCGTACACCAGCCGCCCGGTCAGCACCATGGCCAGTGGCAGCAGGAAGTAGCCCATCGACACTTCCAGGCTGCGCCCGTGCAGAGGCGCCCAGAGGAACAGCCACAACTGCACGCCCATCAGCCACGAAGTGCCGACCATGCCGAGCAGCAGCAGCGGTGCGCGGCGCACCCGCCCGAGCAGCTCGCCGACCCGTTTCCAGTCTTTCGAGACCAGCATGAACAGCGTCAGGCAGGGCAGGGTCAGCAGGGTGCGCCAGCCGAAGATCTCCTCGCCGTCCAGGGGCTTGAGGAAGGAGGTATAGAAGTACATCACGGCGAACAGACAGGACGCCATGACCGACGAAAGAATGCCTTTTGACACGAATGCCTCGGAAAACGGGAAGTGAGCGGGCGGATCAGCCGCGCATGATCTCAGGGCCATTGCCCGGCGGCAACTGCGGGCTACCTGGCTGGGCGGCCAGGGCCAGCAGCAGTTCGTCGGCGGGCATCGGCCGGGCGAACAGGTAGCCCTGCTGGAAATCCACTTCGTGGCGTGCCAGGTAGTCGCGCTGTACCTCGGTCTCCACGCCTTCGGCGACGATGCCCAGGCCCAGCTTGGCCGAGAGTTCGATGATGGTGTCGAGGATATGCTGGGACAGGGCGTCGCCGCCGATCATGGCGACGAAGCTCTGGTCGATCTTCAGGTAGTCGACCTGGAATTGGCGCAGGTAGTTGAGGCTGGACTGGCCGGTGCCGAAGTCGTCCAGGGCGATCATCACGCCCATGTCGTGCAGCTTCTCGAACAGTTCCAACGTCACCGGAGTCGGCTCGATCAGCTTGCGTTCGGTCAGCTCCAGGGTCAGTACCACGCGCTTGGGCGGGAAGTGCTGGAGGAAGGTCTGGCAGTCGTCGAGCAGGCCCAGGTCGCGGCAATGGTCGGCGGTGATGTTGATGCCGACATGGAAACCGTCCTCCAGCAGCGCCGCATGCGGGGCCAGGGCCTGGGCGGTGTGCAGCATCAGGGCCCGGGTCATGGCGACGATCTGGCCGCTGTGCTCGGCGTAGGGAATGAACAGGTCGGGGCGCACCAGCCCTTCGCGAGGGTGCTGCCAGCGCATCAGCACCTCGACACCGGCCCAGCGGTAATCCCCCTTGCGTACCACCGGCTGGAAGTACGGCAAGAACTCGTCGGCATCCAGGGCCCGGTCCAGTTCGCCCCGCGATGAGCTGGCGCGGCGGATCTGCCAGCGGCAGGCGGCGCCGGCCGCCACGCCCAGCATCAGCAGCAGGCTCAGCAGGGCGGGGTAGCGCGAGCGCATCAACGCGGCCTGCTTGCCTTCTTCGTAGCCAGCGTGCACATCGAACGGATAACGGGTGGAGGCATACTGCGCGGCGGCGGTGGCCGCGAGCGGCGGCTTGCCGTCGTGAACCTGGCCATCGCTGCCCATCCAGTGATGGCCGACATGCACCTTTACCAGGTTGTCGGCGCCGATCAGGTGCAGCGCGGTGAGCAGGTGGCGGCCATCCACAGTGGTGATCGCGCCACGGTCGCCACGGCCTTCCTGGCTGACCCGGTAGACCAGCAGGGCCTGTCCCGGGGTGACCGAGTTGCCATTCATCAGCCACAGTTGGCCATTGGTGTAGTCCTTGGCATCCACCGGCTCGTCGAAGTCGCCGAACAGCGAGGTGCAGTACAGCCGGTCGTGGTCGAACAGGTTGGTCGAGCGCACGAAGGCGTTGCGCGTCACCTCGATGCGCAGGGCCAACTGCACCTCGTCGCAGGGTAGTCCGGCCTTGGGCAGCAGGTGATGGGCGGCGCTGGACAGGCTGTCGAGGATTGCTTCGACATGGCCGCCCACTTCGCGGGCCGTGGCCTGGCTGCTGGCTTGCAGTTCCTGTTCGGTCTGCCAGCGCATCACCGCCAGCCCGCACAGCAGCGGCAGCACGCCGACACCCCAGGGCAGCAGGGCGCGCCAACTCCAGCGGGCGGGGCGTTTGGCGGTCAGGGGCATGTGCGGGTGGACCTTCTGCAAGGCGACGGGATGCTGCTGAGAATAGCCGTTTGTCGGAACAACCTGCGAACTAAAGCGCGACAAACAAATTTACGCACTGTAGAATCGGGTTACGAATACAACAATAAGGTTCTCCGCCTCCCGGGGAATCAAGCCCGCCGAGAATGGGTCCATATGACATACCATGGGTTCAAGCTGATCATTGGTGACTTCCTGGCCCGCAGCGTGCGCGGGATCCCCTGTTCACCACCACGCCATCTCCACATCCAAAGCCTGTAATAAACCGTTTTTCGCTTATAGATGAGGACACCCACATGGCAGATATCTTCGACAACCCGATGGGCCTGGAAGGCTTCGAATTCATCGAGCTCGCTTCGCCGACTCCTGGCGTGCTGGAGCCGGTATTCCAGATTCTCGGCTTCACCAAGGTGGCCAGCCACCGCTCCAAGGACGTGCACCTGTATCGCCAGGGCGGCATCAACCTGATCCTCAACAACGAGCCCAAGAGCATCGCCTCGTACTTCGCCGCCGAGCACGGCCCGTCGGTGTGCGGCATGGCCTTCCGGGTGCGCAACGCCCATGAAGCCTACGCCCGCGCCCTGGAGCTGGGCGCCCAGCCGGTGGAAATCGAAACCGGCCCGATGGAGCTGCGCCTGCCGGCGATCAAGGGTATCGGTGGCGCGCCGCTGTACCTGATCGACCGCTACGAGGAAGGCAGCTCGATCTACGATATCGACTTCAAGTTCATCGAAGGCGTGGATCGCAACCCGGTCGGCGCCGGCCTGAAGATCATCGACCACCTGACCCACAACGTCTATCGCGGACGCATGGCCTACTGGGCCAACTTCTATGAAAAGCTGTTCAACTTCCGCGAAATCCGCTACTTCGACATCAAGGGCGAGTACACCGGCCTGACCTCCAAGGCGATGACCGCGCCGGACGGCATGATCCGCATTCCGCTCAACGAGGAATCGTCGAAAGGGGCCGGACAGATCGAAGAGTTCCTGATGCAGTTCAACGGCGAAGGCATCCAGCACGTGGCCTTCCTCACCGACGACCTGCTCAAGACCTGGGACGCGCTCAAGGGCCTGGGCATGCGCTTCATGACCCCGCCGCCGCAGACCTACTACGAGATGCTCGAGGAGCGCCTGCCGGGTCACGGCGAGCCGGTCGACCAGCTGCAGGCCCGCGGCATCCTGCTCGATGGCGCCTCCGCGCCGGGCGACAAGCGCCTGCTGCTGCAGATCTTCTCGGAAACCCTGCTGGGCCCGGTGTTCTTCGAGTTCATCCAGCGCAAGGGTGACGACGGCTTCGGCGAAGGCAACTTCAAGGCGCTGTTCGAGTCGATCGAGCGTGACCAGGTGCGTCGCGGTGTGCTGAGCGTCGAATAACGCGCTTTGCCTGCAAGATCCATCGCGGGGCCAGCCCGCTCCCACGCCATGACGGTGTGGGAGCGGGCTGGCCCCGCGATGTTTTTGTGGCGGCTACCGGTTGCGCAAGTAGTGAATGACCGCGTCGGCCACCCCGGCGGTGGATGCTGGATTCTGCCCGGTGATCAGGCTGTCGTCCGCGACTACGAAGGACGCCCATGCATCGTCCGTACAGCTGTACTCGCCACCGCGGGCGACAAGTTCGTTTTCGGTCAGGAACGGTACCACCTTGTCCAGCTCGGCCAACTTCTCTTCGGTATTGGAGAAGCCGGTCACCCTACGTCCCTTGAGCAGTAGGCTGTTGTCGCTGAGCTTGATATTGAGCAGGCCCACCACGCCATGGCAGACCGCAGCGACCGCACCACCGCTTTCGTAGATGCGCCGTGCCAGCTCTTGCAGCGGTTGGTTGTCGGGGAAATCCCACATCACACCATGCCCGCCGGTGTAGTAGATCCCGCTGTACTGCTCTGCCTTGACCTGGCCAGGGCTAAGCGTGGCGCCCAGGCGATTCATGAAGGTCTTGTCGTTGTACCACTGCCAGTCCAGCTCCGGCGCCACGCGCAGGCTGTGCGGATCGATCGGCACATAGCCGCCCGCCGGGCTGACATAGTCGACGGAAAAACCCGCCTGCTGCACTTTGTCGATGAAGTGCACGGCCTCGCCCAGCCACAGTCCTGTGGCGCGCGGGATGGTGGGGTATTTGGCGGTATTGGTCAGCACGACCAGGAGCTTCTTGTTCATGTGTGCATGCCCGTCGAATCCATGGGAAAACGGTTGGCCAGCAAGATCCAAAGCCCTATGAGCATAGCCCGCGCCAGACAATGCGCCATGACCGGTGGGCGCTGTGCTAGTCTGCTGCAAAGTCGACGAACTACCGGGGAAAACCATGGACCAGGGCACTTCCGCTTTCCTGCAGGCCGCCATAGACGAAGCCCGCAAGGGGCTCGAGGAGGGGGGTATTCCGATCGGCTCGGTGCTGGTGCACGATGGCAAGATCATTGGCCGCGGCCATAATCGCCGGGTGCAGAACGGCAGCGCCATCCTGCATGGCGAGATGGACGCCCTGGAAAATGCCGGCCGTCAGCCAGCCCGGGTGTACCAGGAGTCCACCCTCTACACCACCTTGTCGCCTTGTGCCATGTGCAGCGGCGCTATCCTGCTGTATGGCATCAAGCATGTGGTCATCGGTGAGAACACCACGTTCATGGGTGAGGAGCAACTGCTCGACAGCCGGGGTGTACGCCTGGAAGTACACGACGATGAGGCCTGCAAGGCGCTGATGCGCTGGTTCATCGACAAAAAACCCGAGCTATGGGACGAAGATATTGGCCGCTGACCTGCATGCCGGCGAGGGCGAGATCCAGGTCATTCACCTGGCGCCGCCTTCCTCCCCGCTGGCCGCCATGGGCAAACCCATCGCCGCCTTCGACTGGTTCACGACCCCGCTGGGGCCGCTGACGTCCTGGCCGCCCGCCCTGCGTATCGCCGCCGACATGGTGTTGCTGTCTCCGTTTCCCTGTGCGCTGGTCTGGGGCCCGGCGCTGACCGTGATTCACAACGAACCCTACCAGGCCCTGTTGGGCGGTGAGGGTGGCCATCAGGGGCGGTCCTTCGATGCACTCTGGGCGCAGAACTGGGAGGGCATGGGCGCGGCGGTGTTCAAGGTGCTGGAGGGGCAGGGCAGCTTGATCGAGGACGCGCCGTTGCCTGTCAATCGAGAGGGCTTTGCGGCGACGGCCTGGGTAACGGGTTGCTATTCACCTATCCGAAATGACCAGGGTGAGGTTGCCGGCTTCCTGCATGCCCTGATCGAGACCACCGCCAGTATCGAGACCGGGCGTGAGTGGCGTGAGCTGGCGCTGTCCTTCGAGGCGCGCCTGGAGCAGTACCTGAGCGATCCGCAACATACCTGGCAGCTGTCGCCCGACGTGATGCTGATGCTCGATGCCAACCTGCACGTGCGCTCGTCGAATCCGGCCTGGCATCGCTTGCTGGGCTGGGGCGAGGCATCGCACCTGCAGGTGACGTTGCCTGAACTGTTTCACCCTGCCGATCGCACCGAAGCCCAGCTTGCATTGAAGTCGCTGCTGCAGGGACAGGGCATGACGGCATTCGATGCTCGGGTCAGGCACAACGAAGGGCACTATTGCTGGTTCCGCTGGACCGGGGTTGCCGATCCGGCATTGCCCGCGCTGGTGGGAAGGGACCTCACCGCGGACCGCCAGGCGGTCCAACGCCTGGCCGAGGCGGCGGTGCGGGACGGCCAGCGTATGGAAACCGTGGTGAAGGTGGCGGGTGGCCTGGCGCATGAAATGAACAACGTGCTGTCCGGTGTCGGCAGTAGCCTCGAACTGCTCGAACGGCGCCTGGCCCAAGGGCGGATGGAGCGTGTCGAGGAGTATGTGCAGATGGCCCGGGAATGTGCCCAGCGCGCCATTGGCCTGACCCAGAACCTGCTGGCCTTCGCCCGTAGCCAGCCACTGTCGCCCTACCCACTGAACATCAATCACCTGCTGCGGGAGATGGAGCCTTTGTTGCGCCAGACCCTCGGCGCCGAAATGCACCTGGATTGGCAGCTGGATGTTGCGCCCTGGCTGTTGCAGGTCGACTCCGATCAATTACGCAACGCCCTCCTGCATCTTTGCAGCAATGCCCGGGATGCCTGTCTTGGCAAGGGCACCCTGACGATCAGCACTTCCAACGAACGCTTGGCGTCGGGTTGCGAGGGGCCGGCCAGTTTGCCGGCGGGCGACTACGTCACGTTGCAGATCGAGGACGATGGCCACGGCATGTCCCGGGAGGATGTGGCGAGGGCCTTCGAGCCGTTCTTCACCACCAAGCCGTTGGGGCAGGGGGCGGGCCTGGGGCTGCCCATGGTGCATGGTTTCGTGCGCCAGTCGGGGGGGCAGGCGTGGATCGAATCGACCTTGGATCAAGGGACGCGGGTGGTGCTGATGTTCCCGCGCCATTCGGGTGTGATGCCCGAGAGCATCGCCCCGCAAGCGTTGCCGGTTCAGGCCCGGGGCGAGCGGCTGCTGTTGGTCGATGACGAAGTCAACTTGCGCGGCCTGATGAAAGAGGCGTTGGTCGAATGCGGCTTCGAGGTGTGCGATGTGGCCGATGCCAATGGCGCACTGGGCGAGTTCCGGCATCGCGGCCCGTTCGACCTGGTGATCACCGATATTGGCTTGCCGGGAGGCTTCAGCGGGCGCCAGGTAGCCAAGGCGCTGCGGATGATGAAGCCGGAGCAGAAGATCCTGTTCATTACCGGCTTCACCAGCGACCCGGTCGAACAGGCGTTGCTTGACGAGCCGGGCACGGCGTTGATGTTCAAGCCGTTCTCGTTGCAGACGCTGGTCGTGCAGATTCAGCGCATGTTGCAGGCCTGATAGAGGGGCTCAGAGCCCCTGCTGCAGGTAGGGGTCGTCCGGGTTCTGCCGTTCCAGTTCGGCCAGCAGGACCTGGACATTCTGCAGTTGGCCTGTTTCCTTCCAGTACTCGATCAGCAACACCCGCGCCCGGCGGTTGGCGGGCTGGCGGTTGAGCACGGTTTCCAGCTGCTTCTGCGCGGCATCCACCTGTTCCAGCTGGTGCAGGGTGACGGCCAGGGTATAGCGGTATTCGTTGTTTTCCGGTTCCAGTTCGACCGCGCGTGCCAGGGCCAGCAGGGCGTATTCCTGTTGCTCGTGGCGGGTCAGCCAGCGCCCCAGTTCGTATTGCAGGAACGCCGAGTCGGGGCGCAGCGCCAAGGCCTTGGCCAGCACTTCACGGGAGGCGTCGTGGCGGCCTTGCTGTTCCAGCAGGCGCACCTGGGTGGCCAGGGCGTCCAGCCCCTCGGGCGCCACCGCCAGGCTGCGTTGCAGGGCCCTGGTGGCCGCGTCGTAGGCTTGCTCATGCATGTACAGGCGGGCCAGGTGCACCTGGGCCGCGGCGTCGTCAGGCTGTTGCTCCAGGGTCTGCTCGTATTGCTCCAGGGCATCCTGCAAGGGGCCAAAGTACAGGCCGATGGCGTCGGGGTCGAGGCCCAGCAGCGCGTCTACCGCAGCGAAACGCACGCTTTGCTCGTCATCTTCCAGCAGCGGGCCCAGCACCAGGCTGCGCTGGGCGGCCGGCAGCAGGCGGCGGATGCTGGCGATGGCGGCGCGGCGGACCAGTGGGTCGGCGTGCTCCAGGTCTTGCTGGGCCAGCTTCAGTGCCTGTGGCGACGGATAATGGGGCAGTTCGGCGTACAGCGCGGCGCGGCGGATCGCTGGCAGGTCGTCGCGTTGCAGCTGCTGGTAGAGCACCCGGGCGGCGCCCGGCAGGCCGTCGTGGGCCTGGCGCAGGGCCTTGGCGTAGCTGTGCGGCGGCAGGCTGGGCGCCGCGGGCTGCTGGTCACGCCACAGGTAGCCGATCGCGATGGGCAGTACCAGTACAAGCAGCAGGGCGATCTGGATCAGGTGGCGTCGTTGCATCTGGCGGTCCGGGGTGGCGATACCGCAGAGCTTGGGGCAGGCGGGGGGCAATTGCAATGATGGGGGCTCGCGGGGTGGCTGTTGGGTGTTTGGCGATGGTTTTGCAGCGCCTATGAGACCGAGCGCCGCGCGGGCGGAGCTCGATCGCCCAGGCGCTGCAACTCCCCTGTCGAACACCCACCATTGTCCCCCCTTCCCATGTCAGCCCGCCCCACCTCGATCCATTAGCGTTCCGAGCATTTCCGACTGGCTAAAGCAGGATGCTTACCAATGCTCTTCAACGAACTCATGGCAGCGCTCTCCACCCGTGCGATCCGACTCCAGCGCGAGGAGGCCGACCTGATCGTCGAAGGCGATGAAGACACCCTCGATGACGCCCTGTGGGATGCATTGGCGGCCCACAAGCCGGCACTGCTGGAGATGCTCGCCGGCCTGGATCATGGCTGGTTGAGCCCGGCGTTGCGCATCACCCCCGACATGCTGCCGCTGGCCGGCCTCGGCCAGGCGGCCATCGACCGCATTGTCGCCACGGTGCCCGGCGGCGCGGCCAACCTGCAGGACATCTACCCGCTGGCACCGCTGCAGGAGGGCATGCTCTACCACCACCTCACGGCGGCCGAGGGCGACCCCTACGTGCTGCAGGCGCAGTTGCGTTTTGCCAGTCCCGCGCGCCTGCAGGCGTTCGCCGAGGCGCTCGACTGGGTGATCCAACGCCACGACATCCTGCGCACCGCGCTGGCCTGGGAATACCTCGACCAGCCGCTGCAGGTGGTGTGGCGCAAGGCACCGCTGGTCTGCGAGGCCGTCGAGCTGAACGGCGACGGGGATGCGCTGGGACAGTTGCGCGAGCGCTTCGACACCCACCGCTATCGCATGGACCTGGGCCAGGCGCCGCTGTTGCGCCTGGTGCATGCCCAGGCCCGCGACGGCGAGGTTCTGGCCTTGCTGCTGTTCCATCACACCGTCATGGATCACACCGGGCTGGATATCGTACGCCGCGAGATCCAGGCCTACCTGGCGGGTGAGGGCGAGCGACTGCCGGCCCCGGTGCCGTTCCGCGACCTGCTGGCCAGAAGTCGGCAGACCCAGGATGAACAGGCCCATGAGGCCTTCTTCGGCGCCATGCTCGCCGATATCGACGAGCCGACCCTGGCCTTTGGCGTCCAGGAGGTGGCCGGCCAGGCCATGGAGGAAGCCAGGCTGACCCTGGCTTCCGGCTTCAGCCAGCGCCTACGGGCCCAGGCCAGGCTGCTCGGGGTGAGCCCGGCCAGTATCATGCACCTGGGGCTGGCGCGCCTGCTGGGGGCGTTGTCTGGACGTGAGTCGGTGGTGTTCGGCAGTGTGCTGCTCGGGCGCATGGCGGCGGGTGAGGGCGCTGAACAGGCCCTGGGGATGTTCATCAACACCTTGCCGCTGCGCGTCGACCTGCGCGGGCAGGGCGTGCGTGAGGCGCTGTTGGTCACCCATCGGCAACTGACGGCGTTGCTCGGCCATGAGCAGGCGCCCCTGGCCCTGGCCCAGCGCTGCAGCGGCGTGCTGGCACCGACGCCGCTGTTCAACAGCATGCTCAACTACCGCCACAGTGCCGCGGGCGATGCGGCCGAGGTGATCGCGGTGGCGCCGGGCATCGATGTGGTGGGGGCCGAGGAACGCACCAACTACCCTTTGAGCCTGGCCGTCGACGACCTGGGCGAGGACCTGCGCCTGACGGTCCAGGCGCTCGCCGAGTGGGGCGCCGAGCGCGTGTGCGGGCAGTTGCGGCAAGTCTTCGAAGGGCTGGTGGAGGCGCTCGAGCAGCAGCCCGAGCGGCCTTTGCTGGACCTGCCGGTGCTGACGGTCGAGGAACGCCATCACCTGCTGGTGGACTGCAATGACACGGCGGTCGACCATGACCTGGACCTGCCGCTGCACGCCCTGTTCGAACACCAGGCGCAGCTGCGCCCCAGCGCCGTTGCGCTGGAGGCCGATGGCGAGAGACTGAGCTATCGCCAACTCGACGAGCAGGCCAACCGCCTGGCCCATCACCTGATCGAACTTGGGGTAAAACCTGACGACCGGGTGGCGATCTGCATCGAGCGCGGCGTGTCGATGGTGGTCGGCCTGCTGGCCATCCTCAAGGCGGGTGGCGCCTACGTGCCGCTCGATCCGGGTTACCCGGCCGGGCGCATCCGTCATATGCTCGAAGACAGCGCGCCGCTGGCGGTGCTGGTCCACAGCGCTACCCGCGAGGTAGCGGGCGAGGTGGCGGTACCGCAGGTCGACCTCGACCAGCCGACCTGGGAAGCCTTGCCGGCCACCCGCCCACGGGTGGCCGGGCTCACCCCACGGCACCTGGCCTATGTGATCTACACCTCTGGCTCCACCGGCACGCCCAAGGGGGTGATGGTCGAGCACCGCAGCGTGGTCAACCTGGTGCGCTGGGCCGCCGGGCTGTGCCCGACCAGCGCTGACGGCGCGCTGCTGCACAAGACGCCGATCAGTTTCGACGCCTCGGTGTGGGAGCTGTTCTGGCCGCTGGGCAGCGGGTTGCGCCTGGTGCTGGCGCGAGCGGACGGCCAGCGCGACGCGGATTATGTCGCACGGGAGATCATCGAACGGCAGGTCAGCGTGGTGCAGTTCGTGCCGGCGCTGTTGCAGCAGTTCGTCGAGCAGGCGCGCAGCGCGCAGTGCACGAGCCTGACCGATATCGTTTGCGGTGGCGGCGAGCTGACCGAGTCCCTGGCGCGCCAGGTGCGCGAGCGACTGCCGCAGGTGCGCCTGCACAACGTCTACGGACCCACCGAAACCACGGTCGACTGCACCGTCTTCACCCTGGAGCCCGGACAACCTGTGCCCCACGGCGCGCTGCCGATCGGCCGACCCATCGACAATACCCGCCTGTACGTCCTCGACGACGCCGATCAGCCACTGCCGTGGGGCGTGGCCGGGCACTTGCACATCGGTGGCGCGGGGGTGGCGCGGGGCTATCTGGGGCTGGCCGGGCAGCAGGCCGAGCGCTTTATCGACAGTCCGTTCGTAGAGGGCGAGCGCCTGTACCGCAGCGGTGACCTGGTGCGTCAGCGCGCGGACGGGAACTTGGCGTTCATTGGCCGTAACGACCATCAGGTCAAGCTGCGCGGCCTGCGTATCGAGCCGGGCGAGATCGAGGCCTGCCTGAACCGTCTGCCTGGCGTGCGCGAGGCGCTGGTGCTGGTTCACCAGCACCCGCACAGCGGCCCACGCCTGGTGGCCTACCACAGCGGTCAGGCCCAGGTCGCGCAAGAGCTGCGTGAGCATCTGCTGGGGCAATTGCCCGAGTACATGGTGCCGGCACTGTTCATCCACCTTGAGGCCATGCCGTTGACACCGAACGGCAAGGTCGACCGCAAGGCCCTGCCGGCGCCCGAGGCACCGACGCGGCAGTACCAGGCACCCGAGGGGCCGGTCGAGACCGCCCTGGCGGCGATCTGGACTGACCTGCTCGGGGTCGAGGCGGTAGGCCGAGACGACAACTTCTTCGAGTTGGGCGGTCACTCGCTGCTGGCGGTGCGTCTGGTCGAACGCATGCGCCAGCAGGCGCTTCAAGCCGATGTGCGGGTGCTGTTCAGCCAGCCTACCCTGGCAGCGCTGGCCGCATCGGTGGGCGGGCATGCGGCCGTCGCCGTGCCGGCCAACCGCATCCCCGCCGATTGCACGCGGATCACCCCGGATATGCTGCCCCTGGCCAGCCTCGACCAGGACGCCATCGATGCGCTGGTGCGGCAGATCCCCGGTGGCCTGGCCAATGTCCAGGATATCTACGGCCTGGCGCCGTTGCAGCAGGGCATTCTCTACCATCACCTGGCCAGTGAAGGCGCCGACCCCTATGTGGTGCAGGCGCGTTTCGCCTTTGCCGGGCAAGCCGAGCTGGATGCGTTCGTCGCGGCACTGAACCAGGTCATCGTCCGTCACGACATCCTGCGCACCAGCCTGCACTGGCAGGGCCTTGACGAGGCGGTGCAGGTGGTCTGGCGCGAGGCGCCGCTGGTGCCAAGCCCGGCGCTGGAGACGCTGCGGCTCGATCTGGGGCAGGCGCCACTGTTGCGCCTGAGCAGCCAGGTCCAGGCCGGGCGCCTGGAGGCGACCCTGCTGCTGCACCATATCCTCCTCGACCACACTGCCGTGGAGCAGCTGGTGGCCGAGATCGGTACCTTGCTGCAAGGGCAGACGGCGCTGCCGGACAGCGTGCCGTACCGCAACTATGTAGCCCAGGCGCGCCTGGGCGCCGATCCGCGGGCCGACGAGGCGCTGTTCCGCGAGCTGCTGGGCGATATCGACGCGCCGACCGAGGTGTTCGGATTGCGTGAGGCCGAGGTTGATACTCGCCAGGTCGGTGAAACCCGTCAGTCGTTGGAACCGGAACTGGGCGCACGCCTGCGTGGCCAGGCGAGGACGCTGGGGATCAGCGTGGCCAGCCTGGTGCACCAGGCCTGGGGCCAGGTGCTGGCGCAGTTGTCTGGCCGCGAGGAAGTGGTATTCGGCACCGTGCTGCTCGGTCGCCTGCAGGGCGGCGAGGGCGCCGACCGGGCGCTGGGCATGTTCATCAATACCTTGCCGCTGAGGGTCAGCGTGGGGGCTGCGGGCGTCGCCGATGGCGTGCGTCTGACCCACCAACGCCTGGCACGCCTGCTGGCCCACGAACAGGCGTCCCTGGCCCTGGCCCAGCGTTGCAGTGGCGTGCCGGCGTCCCAGGCGCTGTTCACCAGCTTGTTGAACTATCGCCACAGTGCCGGCCAACCCGCCCAGGGGCCGGCTTGGGCCGGGATCGAGCTGCTGACCGCGCAGGAACGCAGCAATTATCCGCTGGTGGTCAGCGTCGACGATTACGGTAATGACTTCAGGTTGACGGTGCAGGTCGTGGCGCCAGTGGACGGTGGCCGGGTCTGCCAGCTGCTGCGCATGGCGCTGCTGCAACTGGTCACGGCGCTGGAACAGGCGCCGATGAGCGCCTTGCACAGCCTGCATCGCTTGCCGGAGGCGGAGCGTGAGCGCGTGGTGCAGCAGTTCAACGGCACGGCACGGGACTACCCGCGTGACCTGGCCGTGCACCGGTTGTTCGAAGCCCAGGCCGTGAATTCACCGGATGCACTGGCGGCAGTCCATGGTCAGCGTCGATGGACTTTTGCCCAGCTCGAGTCCCAGGCCAATCGTCTGGCCTATTACCTGCTTGAACAGGGCGTTCGGGCCGGTGACCGCGTGGCCTTGCTGCTGCCTCGCTCGTTCGATCTGCTGGCGGCCCAGCTGGCCGTGAGCAAGTGCGCGGCGGTGTACGTGCCGCTGGACGGCAATGCGCCCGTCGAGCGTCAGGCGTTCATGCTGGCCGACAGCCAGGCGCGGTTGGTGCTGACCCACAGCGACCAGCCCCAGGTGGACGGCGCACGCCGAGTCGAACTCGACCGCCTCGACCTGAGCGGTTATGCCGATGCGCCGTTGGGCCTGGCGGTGGACGCCGGCAGCGCGGCGTACATCATGTACACCTCTGGCTCCACCGGCACGCCGAAGGGCGTGCAGGTGCCGCACCGGGCCATCGTGCGCTTGGTGATCAACAACGGTTTCGCCGATTTCAACAGCCAGGACCGGGTGGCCTTCGCCTCCAACCCAGCGTTCGACGCCAGCACCCTGGAAGTCTGGGCGCCACTGCTCAACGGCGGCGCGGTGGTGGTGGTCGACCAGGACACGGTGCTGTCGCGCCAGGGCCTGCGCGAAGTCCTGCTGGAGCAGGGCGTCACCGTGCTGTGGCTCACCGCCGGCCTGTTCCACCAGTTTGCCGACGATTTGCTGCCGACGTTCCGTGGCCTGCGCTACCTGATGGTCGGTGGCGATGTGCTGGACCCGACGGTGATTACCCGGGTACTGCGCGAAGGCGCGCCGCAGCACCTGCTCAATGGTTACGGCCCGACCGAGGCCACCACCTTCAGCACCACCCACGAAATCACCGAGGTGGGCGAGGGCAGCATCCCGATTGGCAAGCCGATCGGCAACAGCCGCTGCTATGTGCTCGATGCCCGCCAGCAACTGCTGCCGGTGGGAGCGGTGGGCGAGTTGTATATCGCCGGTGACGGCGTGGCCCTGGGCTACCTGGGGCAGCCGGAACTGACGGCTGAGCGCTTCCTGCCCGATCCGTTCAACGGCGGCAA